>CAZHYA010000182.1:0-2705 GCA_964536525.1 uncultured Bacteroidales bacterium
GATCTATTCCGAGAGCTACTCTGAGATACGGGACCTGGTCAAAGACACCTCCGTCCAGGACCATGTAAGGCAGCATCCAGAACCTTACGACCTCATTGTGAGCAATCCGCCATTTTTTTCGAATGCCCTGCTCCCACCCGATGCCAGGAGAAAGCTTGCCAGGCATACGGGCAGGCTGTCGTTCACCGAGCTGGCCGGCTGTGCGGGCAGCCTGCTGCAGCCGGAAGGAACATTCGCACTCATCCTCCCCTCGGGCAGCCAGACCGCATTCGAGGAACATGCAGGCCGCCACGGCCTCCACAAGCTGCGTGAGATGGCCGTGGTGCCGGTGAGCGGAAAGCCTCCCAACAGGCTCATGACCGAATGGAGCCGTAAAAAAGGGGAAATGACCTTCGAAAAGCTGACCATCAGGAATGAAATGAATCAATAGTCGCACGAATATTCGGGGCTCACCGCAGCTTTCTATGTGGCATTAAAATTGTAATCAATCCCATGAAGCGAAACCCCATAAAAGATGAAAAAAGCTCCCGTCATTTCAGTCCTCTTCATCCTATTCATCCTCTTTCCCACAGGCACCCGGGCACAGAAGGTCTTTTCGTGCAACCACAGCTATGAAGCCGACCTCAAGGTGTTTGTGGCCGAACACACCTATGAGGCCGACCTGCTGGTATACCGCGTCGGGCATTCATATGAAGCCGGCACCAACGACGGAAAATGGTTTTTTGTGAAACACGACTATGAGGCCGACAAGGAGATCTATTTCTGCGACCACAAGTATGAAGCCGACCTGGTGATCTGCTTCGTGGAGCACAGCTACCAGGCCGGGTGGCGTGAGAACGAAAAGAAATACCTGATGTATTGAAACCGCCCCCGGCAGGGGTGATTTGAATGCATAATTAAAAATTCCCTACCTTTCGGGAATGAAAAAGTACGTGCTGGAGATCGCTGTCTTCCTCTGCGGAGCCATCGTGATGATCTACGAGATCGTCGGCTCGCGCGTGGTGGCACCTCATTTTGGCACTTCTGTATATGTGTGGACCAGCCTCATAGGGGTGATCCTGGCCAGCCTGAGCGCAGGATACTGGCTGGGCGGAAGGCTTGCCGACAAAAGGCCGCGCTTTTCGACGCTGTCGTGGATAATCCTCTACGCCGCCATCCTGATCGGCATTACCACGCTGGCAAAAGACCTTATCCTGGAGGTCATCGTCGGTTTCTTCGACAGCATGATCACCCGTACCCTCTGGGGAGCCGTCATTCTGTTCGCCCCGGCCAGCATATTGCTCGGCATGGTGTCGCCCTTCGCCGTCAGGCTGAAGCTCAGGGCCGTCATCAGTTCCGGCGCCACTGTCGGGAACCTGTATGCGATCTCCACCCTCGGCAGCATCGCCGGCACCTTCCTGGCGGGATTCTGGCTGATACCCGTCCTGGGCACCACCAGCATCCTCTACGTGATCTCCATCATCCTCGTGCTGGTATCCCTCAGCATCTATGTCAGCTTTAAAAGGCCTGGCAACCTTGTTGTTTCTGTTGTCATGCTGGCATTGACATCCCTGGTGCTCATCCCGGATCGGACTGCCGAAAAGGCTTTCATCGAGGCCGACACACAATACAACCATGTCAGGATCTTCGACACCAGATATTGGATCAGCGGTGCGCCCATCAGGGTGATGAAGGTCAACGATGAATACAGCTCGGCCGTATTTCCCGGAAGCGACTCGCTGGTTTACGAATACACATGGTACTACCAGCTTGCCGAACATTTTCATCCCGGTTTCTCCACCACACTGCTGTTTGGCGGTGCCGGGTACTCATATCCCATGTTCTACCTCAGAAAATATCCACATGCCGGCATCGACGTGGTGGAGATCGACCCGGGCCTGACGGCCCTGGCAAGGGAGCACTTCGGCCTTCGCGACGACCCCCGCCTGCGGATATTCCACGAGGATGGCAGGACCTTCCTCAACAAGGGAGAGGGCCGCTATGATGTGATCCTGGGCGATGCCTACAAGTCGCTGCTCGCGATACCTTTCCAGCTTACCACGCTCGAGGCCGTCAGGCTGAAATACGACATGCTGTCCGACGACGGAGTGGTCATCGAGAACCTGATCGCCTCCCTCGACGGGCCGGCAAGCACTTTCCTGAAGGCGCAGTACGCCACCTTCAGCAGGGTGTTCCCCCGGGTGTACCTCTTTGCCTGCCACGACCCCGCCGACCGCAATATGCTGCAAAGCATCAGCCTGGTGGCACTCCGGTCGCCCGAAGCCCCCGCGCTCAGCAGCAGCGACTCCCTCATCAACGCCTTTCTCAGCCACAGGGTCAGCGTAGACCTTCCAGCCGACGTCGTGGTGCTCCGCGACGACTATGCACCCGTGGAGTACATGGCAATGAAAGCCTTGTGATGCGCCACCCGTGCCGGATCGTAAAAAATCAGCTGCCTTTGCATATCAACCTGATAATTTTTATCTTTGATAACCCTCACCCTTAACCATAAACCATGAAAACCAGGATCCTCCCGCTACCGCTGATCGCCCTGCTGCTGGCATCATTTTTCGTCCAGCAATGTACTGCTCCCGCCGAACCGGAACCCCTGCTGATAGGCATATCGAAGGGCGCCCCGGAGTCGTCGTACGGCAATTATGCCAAATGGCTCGTTACTGTCGACACCTCCGTCGTTTGTGTCGACCTTTACCATATGCCCCCCGACT
>CAZHYA010000182.1:2715-4042 GCA_964536525.1 uncultured Bacteroidales bacterium
GCCCTTGCGCTGTTGCATCATTGTTCGGGACTGCTCATCAGCGGGGGCCCCGACGTTTACCCGGGCCGTTACGGGCAGGAAGCCGACACGGTGTTATGCGATGGCATCGACCTTTACCGCGACACGCTCGAATATGCGCTCATCGCCAGGGCACTCGAAATGGAGATCCCCATCCTCGGCATCTGCCGCGGGCTGCAGATATTCAATGTTTATCACGGAGGCTCGCTCTATCCCGACCTGCCCACCGTCTTCGATACGGCCGTGGCACACCGGTGCGCCGATGTATATCAGTGCGAGCACAACATCAGGGTGACGAAGGGCACGGGGCTCTACCGCACCACAGGATTGCTGTCGGGCCGGGTCAACTCCAACCACCACCAGGGAATACACAGGCTGGGCGAAGGCCTGAAAGCCACGGCGCGCAGCGACGAAGGCCTCATCGAAGCCATTCAATACGAAGACAGCGGCAACAGGCCTTTCTTCATGGGTGTGCAATGGCATCCCGAACGCATGGACCTGCAGAGCCCTTTCTCCATGCCGGTGGCCATGTATTTCATACAGGAAGCGAAGCTATACAGGATCGACAGGGAGTTTGCGAACGGACGGTAAGTGGCGGGCTTTTCAACATACCGGAGAACAGTATTGCTGGTCGTGATGATGACCTGCTGTTTCGGCATATCCTCCTTTTCGCAGGATGCTGAAATCAAGCCTTTGAAGATGAAGAAGCTGAGGAAGGAGATCGCCAGGAAGAGCTCCCCCTTTTATTATCCTGAACTTTTCCGCCGTTATGTCGGCCTCGACACCACCCTCAGCACGGAAGCATTCAGATACCTGTATTACGGTTATCCCTTCCAGGATGATTACGCACCCTATGGCAGGCCTTCCCTGCAGGATTCGCTGGTGCAGTACCTTGCCAGGGAGGATCCCGGCGCTGCCGAATACGGCTTTGCCGCGAAAATTGCCGGAGAGCTGCTGAAAGAAAGCCCTTTCAGGCTGCGCGAAACCTTTATCGCAGCGGTGGCTTATGAGATGGCCGGCAACGAAGACATGAGCAGCCGGTATTTCGACTTTTTCGAAAAGCAGGTCAGCACCATCATGTCGACCGGCGACGGGCGCTCGCAGGAGTCGGCCTTCGTGGTGATCCATGTAGGGGATGAATACCAGATACTTGAAGTGCTGGGCTTTCAGTTCAGCGGCGGGCAGGCGCTGCTCAAGGGCGGATACGACAGGCTGGAAGTGGCCACCAACCCCTACGGTGTGGAAGCCTTGTATTTCGATGTGAAACTGTTGCTGGAGGCGGACGATCAGGAAACGCAGCGCGCCGTGC
>CAZHYA010000182.1:4052-5255 GCA_964536525.1 uncultured Bacteroidales bacterium
AAAGGGCCGTAGCCTTGCCGCCAACTACCGGGGAGTGCTTTCCCTTCTCCCCTCGTTGAAGATATAAACGAACCGTAGCGAGATCACCTGGTTGGTCTGTTTACGTGTGAATCCCTCCTGTCCGTACTTCGGAGGGTAATAACGCTCACGGATGGGTGTGAGCGACTGAGAATACCTGACGTTGAGGTGCAGGTGGTTCCATATCCTCACTTTTACATCCACCATGAAGCCCCAGTCGTTCTTGTCGAAAGCCACCGAGTCGCTATAGGGTTCCTGCCTGCCGCTGTGTTCCTGCCCGCGCGAGCTGACGAGCCGCCCCCAGTAGCCGCCGAGCCCGAACGAGAGCACCTCCTTGTCGGTATACGAAACATAGAAGGGAACCTCAAAATAGTTTAATCTCAGCCGGTATTCGTCGGTGAGGGAGTCGCTGTCAAAACGTTTCTTCTGGAACGAGCCTTTCTGGTTGAAGAGGGTCTCGAGGTTGGCTCCCCAACTGTTGTTCTTGCCAAAAGGCACCACGGCGCCCAGGCCTCCGACAAAGCCGAACTGGCTCCAGCCCTTGAGCTCATCGCCCTCCACCTGCGTCAGGTTGCCTCCTGCGATCACGGTGCCCCTGATGCGCTGGCCATAGGCCGTGTTTACCACCATCCCGAACAGGAGCAGTAAGAGGCCATATTGCAAAAGTCTTTTCACTGGCGTAGGTTTAGCAACTTTCTGTTAAACGGTGTAAAGCTTGTAATATTATTCCATTCCCGCAAGCGTACACTAAATATTTTTCATCGAAAGCTGTATGCGTTTACGTTCCCTGTCTACGCCGATCACCTTCACCTTCACCTTCTGGTTCAGGCTTACCACCGTGTTAGGGTCTTTCACGTAGCGGTCGGCCATCTGGCTCACATGCACCAGCCCGTCCTGGTGTACGCCCACGTCGACAAATGCGCCGAAGGCCGTGATGTTGGTCACGATGCCGGGCAGCACCATGCCCTCGCTCAGGTCGTCGATGCTGTTCACGCCTGCTTCGAATTCGAAGAGGTCGAATTTTTCGCGCGGGTCTCTCCCGGGCCTGGCCAGCTCGGCCATGATGTCGTTGAGGGTGGGCAGGCCGGTCTTCTCCGTCACGAATTCCTTCAGGTCTACCTTTGCGCGCAGGGCATCATCCTTCATGAAGTCTTGCAGCGTGGCCCCGTATTTCTTCACGATCTT
>CAZHYA010000182.1:5284-5632 GCA_964536525.1 uncultured Bacteroidales bacterium
CTCAAACAGCCGGCAGCCGGCTCGAAAGCTTTGGCCCCGAGTCCGGAAACGTCCATGAAGGCCTTCCTCGTCCTGAAAGGGCCATGCTCCCTGCGGTGGGTTACGATCCTGGCGGCCAGCGAAGGGCCGATGCCCGACACATAGGAGAGCAGCTGCTTGCTGGCCGTATTCACCTCCACGCCCACGCTGTTCACGCAGCTCATCACCGTGTCGTCGAGGCTCCGCGCCAGTGCCGCCTGGTTCACGTCGTGCTGGTACTGCCCCACCCCGATCGACTTGGGGTCGATCTTGACCAGCTCCGCCAGGGGATCCATCAGGCGCCGCCCGATGGACACGGCCCCGCGCACC
>CAZHYA010000183.1:0-5629 GCA_964536525.1 uncultured Bacteroidales bacterium
GAGGCGCTGCCCATCCTGCCCAGGGGCATGGTACGAACCCTCCAGGTAATATACCTTGTCGGCCTCGTCGTGCAAGGTCCTGTTCATCAGGATGAAGTCGAACCTGTCGTCCATGCCGCCGCCTGCATGGCAGTTGCCAGAGCTGGTATGGGTGCTCTGCGTGTGCACATGGCGGAAATTGGCATCGGAATGCCAGTCGCCGACGGCATTCACCGGGTCGTAGAACCTGAATACGGGATCGTTGTTGTTGATCATGGCCTGGAAGGCAGCCTCTGCAGCATCATATACGTTAAAGTCGCCCATGAAGAGGTAGTTGCCGGGGCGCCCGTTGGCTTCGAGGTAGTCAAGGGCATTGTTCGTCATGATCTTCCGCTCAAGCTCGTCGGAGGAAGAACTTCCCGCCTTGAGGTGCGCCACGATGCAGTTGATGAATACCGTGTCGCCGTCTTCGAGGCTCTCGCTCAGGTGATACATCCGGTAAAGGTCGATGTCGCGGACCTCCGACTGCAGCACCTGCTGCGAGTGCAGGGCGAGCTTCTCGGTGTTGAAATACAGCAGGTTCACGATGTTCGACTCAGCAATATTCGGATTGCCCGACTTGCCGAAGAGGGCATACCCCGTCTGGTTCATCACCTGCTGCAATATCCTTTCCTGGTAGGTGCTGTTGTGTGAGATCTCGTTCACCGTGAAGATATCCGGTTTTACCCAGGTAATGATGCTCCGGAGGTATGCGTCCTTCAGGTCGGGATTGTTGTTGTTAAAGTTGCAGAATCCTGTATTTTCCCCGTAATAGAGCAGGTTGTAGTGCATCACCCTAAGAGTGTCCTGCGCAGAAAGAAGTGCCAGGCTGAAAAACAACAGGAGGAATGTGATCAGGCGCATGGGGCGAAATTATGGAATTTTCTCCGAAGTTTTGAGTGTTAAATTTTAAATGATTTCATTGATTTCATAAACAATTTTTAACCCAAAGTGGTGACAAAACATGAAAATCAGTATTAATAGATATAGGTTGTTCATGATGAAAAGAAGCATAATAATGGATATGACATTGAATTTTTCATTGAATTCAATCGTATTATATCAGGAACTGTTAAGAAATAAAGAATATATCATATCAAAGCAGTTCCTGAGATCATCAACAAGTATTGGGGCAAATGTATTCGAAGCTTCAGCTGCCGGTAGCAGGAAAGACTTTGCCAATAAAATGACCATTGCTTCAAAAGAAGCCCGTGAATCCTATTATTGGCTTCTTCTTCTGAAAGAAGGAAAACTAGTCAATATTGAACTTGATGGACTGCTCGAAGATGTCCTGAATATAATCAACGTGCTAACCGCCATAGTAAAGTCAACCACGGCATCCTCAACCTTGAAGTGAATAAATGATGATCCGAAACTTAAAACTTAAAACTCAAAACTCAACACTCAAAACTACTTGTGAACTTTCCTGATAAACTCCTCCACCTCGGGCACGCCGCCCTGGTACACCAGGTAGCCGTTGTAGGGTTCGCGGGCGGTGATCTCGTCGTTGATGGGGGTTAGCATCATGCGTTTCACTTCTTCAGGGTCGTTGGTCTGCCCCAGGATCCAGCTCAGTTTTACCCATGCCACCTCGGGCAGCATGTTGCCTGCCGGGATGATGCCTTTGGCCATCATGTCGCGGCCGGTGTCGTATACGAACATGTGCACATAGCCCCAGATGGTCTGCAGGGTCATGAACATGTGCACTCCTTTGGCGTGGGCACGCTCGATGGCGGGATATAGTTCCTTGTTGACATGCCCCAGCCCGGTGCCCACGATGATCACGCCCTTGTAGCCTGCATCCACCAGGGCATCGAGGGTGTCGGGCTTCATGCCCGGGTAGTAGTACAGCATGGTCACCTCATCAGAAAAGTATGGCTTGATGGTGACGTTGCGGTCCTGGCGTCGATGGTTATATTTCTTGTGTATGGGCACGATCTCCTTGCGGCTGATGCGTGCCACGGGGGTGTCGCCGATGGTACGGAAAGTAGAGCGGTATGAAGAGTGCATCTTGCGCACCCTGGTGCCTTTATGCAGCAGCCCGTATTCGTCGGAGGTAGGGCCGAACATGCATACCATCACTTCTGCGATGTCGGAATGCCCTGCCGCCTTCATGGCATGCATGAGGTTGAGGGCGGCATCGGACGACGGCCTGTCGGACGATCGTTGCGAGCCCACCAGCACGATGGGCACCGGCGAGTTCTGCACCATGAAGGTAAGGGCCGCACCGGTATGGTGCAGGGTGTCGGTGCCGTGGCCGATCACGATGCCGTCGATGCCGTTCTCGATCTCCTTGCCGATGGCCACGGCCAGCTTCTTGTATTGCATGGGACCCATGTTCTCGCTGAATACGGCAAACACCTTCTCGGTATCGAGGTTGCAGATGTCGGCCAGCTCGGGCACGGCGCCATAGAGCTCGCCGGGAGAGAAGGCCGGGATCACGGCCCCGGTGCGGTAGTCGAGCCGTGAGGCGATGGTGCCACCGGTGCCAAAGAGCTTCACATTCGGGAGGCCGGGGGTCACCGGGAACTGCTTCTCGGGGATCTTGTAGTTGGCCTTCTTGTAGCCGGTCTCCTTCATGGCGGTAATGGTCCTGATGTCGATGCCTACGTTATAGCCGGTGGGGATCTTCAGTACGATATGCTGGTCGTCGTCGTTCTCGGCCCGTGGCAGCACGGTGCCGGTAAAGGTGCCACGGGTGGTCTCCACCACGGCCTGGCCCCATACGCGGGTGTTGTATTTCTTCAGCGTGTCGAGCGCATCGCCCTTGTATCCCTGGAAAAAGTCGTTGCTCATGTCCTTGGTTTTAGCTTATTCCTTTTCTTTTCCGTTTACCTGAAGGTACAGCGCCTTCATGCTCATGTTGCCGCGGGCGATCCTGCGCAGCTCACCCATGATCCAGTCTGTCTCGTCGGCCTTGAGCTCCGAACGCCTGGTCTCCCTGAACTTCTCGCGCAGGAAGGGGATCCTGGCCAGGATCTCGTCCTGTGGCACGCGCTTGAAGTTGATCACCGTGAGCACCGATTCGAAGTCCATCTTGGGATGCTCATAGATCACCGGCAGCATATAATCGGCCAGTCCGGTGTCGAGCCCCTGTTCGAGCAGGTAGCTGAACATGGAAAAGATGAGCTCATAGTCGAAGGCTTCGGCAGGGGTGTAATGCCCTTCAACGAATTTCAGTCGGTGGCCGAAAAAGGTGCCCACCATCACGGGGTCGAGCTTCAGATCACGGATGATGCGTTCGATGAGCGGAAAGTGGTTACGTTTGAAAATATAGGTATAGGTATCTTCGGGGATGCGCCACTTTTTCATCTGGTGGTAGCGGTCGATGACCTCCGTGGGCAGATGTTTCCTTAACTTCTCGATATGCTCTTCCTCCAGCGGCTTCGGCGGGGTGTCGGTGTCGGGGTACATGCGGTCGGCTCCCGGCAACACCCTTTCAAATACGGTGGTGCCATCAGGAAACGACTTACGCGTTTCGTTGGGAACCCCCTCGAAGGCCATCAGGCAGCGCTCTTCGATGGTCTCCAGGGCCGTCTTCACATCCTCTTCGGGCCCCCAGAAAAGCAACTGCGCATCCTCATCGGCGGCGCCGAACATTTTCCTGATCCTGTCCCAGGTCTTTTCGGGGATTACCCTTTCGAAGGCCTCCGTATGCGCCATATTGGGTTTCTCAAGGCACGCGATCACCTTAAGGCGGTCGCAGATCTCATCGGCAAACATCTTGCCGGGCTGGGTGAAGTGCGACAGCATGCCGGCAAAGCCGGGCAGGTTAACGGCCACGACATGTTGGTGTTGAGTCATGGCCTCTTTTATGGGTGCATAGCTGAATTTAAAGGTGGTGCCATTCAGCTTTTTCGAGGCGATCGTCCATGCGCTGTGGTCGGGAAAGCGTTCTTTCAGGAGCTCCCTCACATGCAGTAATGCCCACTGCCGGAAGGCTTCGTTATGCGTGAGCTCCGGGATCCACTTCGTGTGGGCCACTCCCTTGATCTCGACACGACAGCTCACGTTCACGTCCTCACGTCCGGCGCCTATGCCGGTGCGCACCTTTCCGGTGCTCCGGTTGAGGAAGCGGATGTAATCGCAGGCCTCCCTCACCTCGTCGGGGTTCACACAGTCGGGATACGTCACCGTTTCGATGAGCGGCATGCCCAGGCGGTCGGTCTGGTACGTGCGTACGTGGCCGATGTCGGAGATCTCGCGGCAGGAGTCCTCTTCGAGGCTCAGCTGGATAAGCCTGATCTTTTTATGGGGCAGTTCGATCTCCCCTTCCACCCCGATGATGGCGGTACGCTGGAACCCTGTGGGGATGCTGCCATCGAGGTACTGTTTGCGCGTCACATGCACCTCGCCCACGATGTTGAGCTTCGAGAGCAGCGAGATCTCTATCGAAATGTCGAGCGCTTCCTGGTCGATGGGAAAAGGCGGGGTGTCGTCGACGTCGTAGGTGCAGGCCGTGGCATTGTTGATGCGGTAGATGATCTCCTTGCGTGTTTTGGACTCCATAAGCGCCGTGCCGTCGTACTCACCCAGCTCGCTGAGGGTGGGTCGCATATGGCGGATCAACTCGGCATCGTATTCCTCATGCTTGTTATACAGCCCTGCAGGGCAGTGGCAGAACAGCTTCTCACGAGTGAGCAGCTGCTGGTGCACCTCCAGTCCCGACATGAACCCGATGCGGTCGTAATCGTCCTGGCTGGCCTCCCTGCGCTTAACATATCCGATCTGCTCCCTGCTGTTGCGGTAATTCTGTTCGGGATTGAACTTTTCATTCATCGCGATAAGATTGGTTGTTGAATTGGAGATGGCAAATGTATAAATAATCCTCAGACGATGACGGATTATGGGTGAAGGATTTGGGGAAAGCAGATGCCGGCGAATGTAACAGGGCTATAGTAATCCCGGAAACACCGCTTTCCGCTCTTTCGGGTAGTCTTCGAAGTGCTCACTGTACCACTTATGGTGGTCGAGTGCACGGGGCACCAGGTTGGCAAAGGTCCACACCGCAAAGGCGAGGGCAGGCATGTTCCAGGCCAGGCTGGCATAACCGGTCCATTCCACGATCTCGGAGAAGTGGTTCGGACAGTAGATGTACCTGAACAATCCGCCGTAGGGGATGCGGTAACCGTTGCTGCTGGTTTTGCGCAGCCAGTTGAGCATATTGTGGGACGGGATGGTGAAGCGGCTGACCTGCGGGCTCGTAAGCCATTCGGCCGTATATCCGCCCGAGAAATAGCCCCAGTAGTAGCCAAGAAAAAAACCGTTCACGGCATTGAAGAAGATGGCCATGAGCACGATCACCAGCGGTATCTTCTTTCCGCGCGTGCGCAGCCTGAAAGGAAAGATCAGCACCCTGTTGATGTAATGGATCAGGAAGGGCAGGAACAGGATCCAGATCACCCTTCGGCCACTGCCTTCACCGCTGAGGAAGATGGCCAGGGGCAGCAGCAGGGCGGGCAGTTCCATGACCAGCCACCCTATGCGGTTGCTTACCACGGGACCCCAGCCCGGCTTGGTATGACGCCCGTAAGGGGCCGTAACAAAAAGTAATAGGACCATCGTGGCGATGCCGATGATGATCCATATCCAGATGAGCTGGTTAAACAAG
>CAZHYA010000184.1:0-3464 GCA_964536525.1 uncultured Bacteroidales bacterium
ATGATCAATCCAAAATGGGCAATACCCCCTGATGTCAGATACAGGATACCAGATACCGGATACCAGATACCGGATACCAGATGCCGGATAATACCGGATCACTTTTGTCACAGCGTCTCACAGTCCCAAAGTCTTAAGGATTTGTGCTACTCCTCGGCCACTTCCGTATTCACCCACACATGGCTGAACCAGCACCATCCTTTTCCGTTCTTCGAAGGGGCCGTGATGGTATATAGCGACCGCCTGCCGGGAAGCTGGTCTCTCGACATGACCTTCATCCTGATCTGATCCGGACCTTCCTGCATTTCCGTGACGCAGTTTCGCTCGCCGTTTACAAAGCATTGAATATGCTCGGTATTGATACAGTTGCTTTTAAAAGTGATCTCCATCACAGGCGGGTTTTCTGTCATCACAATACTTTCAGGCAGCTTGCTGATCACCTGTATGGGGAGCATCTGTGATTTCCGGATAAACCCCTTGAGCGTAGCGAAAGGCCCCCCCATCGGGTAGCGGGGAAGTTCGAAAAGATCGTTACCATGGTAAAGCACCCCTGAATATTGCGCTGTTGCTGAAATGAACCCGGCTTCCTTCAGCCCCTGTTTCATGAGGTCGTCATATTCACCGTACGGATAAGAATAAAGGTCGGGTGAAAACCCAAGGCTGTCGAAAAAGATCAGCTGTGAAGCGGTAAGGTCGGCCCAGAACTTTTCCTTTCGCTCATTGCTGTCGGAGATGTCGAGAAAATGCCCGTGCCCGTGCGAATGGTTGCCGATCTCATAACCCTGGTCATGCATTTCCCTGATATGGTCCCAGCCAAGGTAATCAGGATGCCCCACATTGGCCGTGTTGACATATACCGTGGCCTTGTAACCGAACTCTTTCAGCATCGGAAGCCCGTGCTCATAGAATGACAGGTAGCCGTCGTCGACGGTGAGTACGACCGTACGCGCAGGGATGTCCTCCCCCGCGACAAGAGCTTCCACCGCCTTGCCCATGGTCCACACCGTGAAATTGTTCTGCCTGAGATAGGCCAGCTGGGCCCTGAAATCACCGGAAGAGATATTTGTGGAAGGATAGCGGTCGTCACCAAAACGATGATAAACGAAACATACGATATGACCTTTGCCATCGGCTGCGGTTGCCTGTGACGGCGGGAATAGGGAACCCATTGCCAACAGAAGCGCCGTCAGTAATCCGGCCGGAATATGCAAGCCTGTAATCATATCGTTATCCGGGTTGTGAAAACCTTTTCGTGGGGCTCTCCAACCAAAGATAGAAATTATTGGGTGCCATTCAAAACAGATTTAGTATTTTTACAGATGTTAGAAGAAGTTTCTGTCTGTGGATGGCTTTTACGGACATCCTTACCAGCAGCCAGTATCCAGTAACCAGTAACAAGTAACAAGTATCCTAAAACCAGCAACCATGCCAAAGAAGGAAATATCAATATTAAAAAAGCAGATCGAAAGGCTTGATGTGAAAGACTTCGACCTGGAAGCATGGAAGAAATTCACCATCGTGATGCTGGCCCGCATCTTCGGCGACACATCCGAAAAGATCAGGCAGATCGAAAGTATAGAATATGACTACTCCTCATGGTCGCTGCGCGATACCAGCGGATCTTCGGCCTACCTCGAAAGTTGTAAAAAACTTGGCCGAAAGATCCTCGAAGCTTCCATAGAGGAACTGGAAACTTTCGGCCTCCCCGACAGGGCCGCCGAAAGCGACCGCTTTTTCCATATCATCATCGAATCACTGCAGGATGAACTCAAGGGGTCGCAGTACAGGCAGCTGAAGGATGTAATCCTGAAAACGAAGAAGGACGATGAGCTCAGGGATAAGGTCAGGGAGATCCTGAACGATTACGATACGGGTGTGCCTGTCGACATCCTCACGGCGATACTCACCAATAAAATTTTCAAGAACGAATTATCGAAATAAAAATGCAGACAGAAAACCTTTCCAAATCTGAAAAGGCCAGGCTCATTCTCGATTTTTTTCACCGCACCATGATGCACCATGCCATATGGTTTGCCGAGGTGCAGCACCAGATGGGGCGCGAGAAGGCCTACAAAGTAATGGATATTGCCTGGCAGAAAAGCTACCATATCCAGATGAAACGCCTCGGAAAGATCCTTGGCTTTGAAAATGAAGATGAGGTGCCACAGCCTCTGCTTGATCTGCCTGAGGATAAGCTGGACGAGCTCATGGAAGGTTCGGCCATCAACTGGCTGGCCAACGACGGGGTTTGGTTCCAGGCCGTGGAATTCGAATATGGCATGAACGAGGCCAAACGCTGCAACGACAGTGCATGGGCTCATTTTTCGCCCTTCGAGGCCTGGTCGATAAAGCGGATTCTGGGCCTGCCGGAAAAGCCGGGGCTTGAAGGATTGAAAAAAGCCCTTCAGTTCAGGCTGTATGCCTATATCAACAAGCAGTCATTCACCGAAGAAACGGAAAACAGCTTTGTATTCCGCATGAACGAATGCCGTGTGCAGGTGGCCCGCAAGCGTAAAGGGCTGGATGACTACCCCTGCAAGTCAGGAGGTCTTGTTGAATATACTACCTTCGCTGAAGCCATCGACCCGCGGATAAAAACCGAATGCATTGCCTGCCCGCCCGATCCCCACCCTGAAGAATACTATTGCGCATGGCGGTTTACCCTTGAACCATAATGATCAGGTTCACGGTGTCTGAAACTAATATGACTGTGAGACTTTGAGACTGTGGGAAGTGACTTGAGTGCGCTAAAGTGACTATAGTGACTAAAGACAGTCTCACTAATTTAATCCCCGAGGCTTCAGTACAAGCCATTTAACCATTTAACCATTTAACCATTTAGCCATTTAACCATTTAACCATTTAGCCATTTTACCATGAAACCCAAGGGTCCCGGGGCAGGCACTGAAACATGTTGTAATTCCCTTTTTTTTCGTACTTTTGCCCCTCGTTAAAAACAGACGATCAATATTTTGATGCCGAAAAAATACAGGGAATACAAGCAACGTAACCTTACCGAAACGGGTAAAGAAATTGGCAAATACTGGGAAGAACACCATGTTTTTCAGAAAAGCCTTGCGCTGAGGAAAGGCCACGAGGCATTCGTATTTTATGAAGGCCCCCCCTCTGCCAATGGCAAGCCGGGGATCCATCATGTCATGGCACGCGCCATAAAGGATATTTTCTGCCGTTACAAGACCCAGAAAGGCTACCTGGTCGACCGCAAGGCCGGATGGGATACCCATGGCCTGCCCGTGGAGATCAGCGTGGAAAAAACGCTGGGCATCACGAAGGAAGATATCGGCAAGAGCATCAGCGTGGAGGAATTCAACCGCTCGTGCCGGACCGAGGTGATGAAATATAAAGACCTCTGGGATGAGCTGACCGAAGAGATGGGCTACTGGGTCGATCTCGACCATCCCTACATCACCTTCGACAATAAATATATCGAAACTGTCTGGTGG
>CAZHYA010000184.1:3474-5596 GCA_964536525.1 uncultured Bacteroidales bacterium
GAAAAAGCTTTACGACAAAGGGCTTCTCTACAAGGGCTTCACCATACAGCCATATTCCCCTGCTGCAGGCACAGGCCTGAGTTCACATGAACTCAACCTTCCCGGATGCTACCGCGATGTAAAGGATACGACCGTGGTGGCGCAGTTCAGGGTGCTGAAGGATGATAAATCAGCTTTCCTCTTTAAAGAGTCGCATGGGGATGTGTTTTTCCTTGCATGGACCACCACGGCCTGGACGCTTCCTTCCAATACGGCGCTTGCCGTGGGCCGGAAGATCAGGTACAACCTGGTGCAGACCTATAATGCGTATACCGGCCTTCCCGTTACGGTGGTGGTTGCCAAAGCCCTTTTCGGTAATTTCTTCCCCGAGAAGAATGCGGACCTGGGTCTGGATGAATATGAGCCCGGACAGAAGGCGATCCCCTTTAAGGTCATCGGCGAATTCGGCGGTGCCGAACTTAAAGGGATCCGGTATGAACAATTGCTGCCCTATGCTCAGCCCGACGACGGTGATGCTTTCAGGGTGGTGACCGGCGATTTCGTAACGACGGAAGATGGCACCGGGATCGTGCATATTGCACCCAGCTTTGGTGCCGACGACTTCAAGGTGGGCCGTGAAAATGGTATCGGCTCCCTCACCATGGTCGATAAACAGGGACGCTTTATTGAAGCCATGGGCGAATTTGCAGGCCGTTTTGTGAAGAATGAATATATGCCGGATTATGATCCTGAAAAGCCCGTCGACCCGGTTGACATCGATATCATCGTAAAACTGAAGAAGGAGAACAAGGCCTTCAGGACCGAAAAATACGAACACTCTTATCCACACTGCTGGCGTACCGACAAGCCCATCCTGTATTACCCGCTCGACAGCTGGTTCATCAGGTCCACTGCCTACAAGGAGCGGATGATGGAACTCAACAACACCATCAACTGGAAACCGCCGGCAACCGGCATAGGGCGTTTCGGCAACTGGCTGGAAAACCTCGTCGACTGGAACCTTTCACGCTCGAGGTTCTGGGGTACGCCATTGCCCATCTGGACAACCGCAGACCGCTCGGAGGAGATCTGCATCGGCTCCGCCGACCAGCTTTTCGATGAGATTGAAAAGTCGGTGAAAGCAGGCTTCATGGAAGGGAACCCCATGAAGGGCTATCAGAAGGGTAACATGTCGGACGAGAACTACCATACCTTCGACCTGCACAGGCCCTTCGTGGACCAGATCGTGCTGGTTTCGCCCGCGGGAAAGAAGATGTTCCGCGAACCCGACCTTATCGACGTATGGTTCGACTCCGGTGCCATGCCTTATGCACAGTTCCATTATCCCTTCGAGAACAAGGAACTTGAAGAATACTTCCCTGCCGACTTCATCGCCGAAGGCGTTGACCAGACCAGGGGATGGTTCTTCACCCTGCATGCCATCGCCGTGATGCTGTTCGACAACGTATCGTTCAAAACATGCGTATCTAACGGGCTTGTGCCCGACAAGGAAGGCAACAAGATGTCGAAACGCCTCGGCAATGCCGTGGATCCCTTTGAGACCATCCACCAGTACGGGCCCGACGCCACGCGCTGGTACATGATCACCAATGCACAGCCATGGGATAACCTCAAGTTCGACAGCGACAACATCCGCGAGGTGCAGCGTAAATTCTTCGGAACACTTTATAACACCTATGCTTTCTTTGCCCTTTACGCAAACATTGACGGGTTCAGCTATGCCGAGGACGACGTAGACTTCACCCAAAGGCCGGAGATCGACCGCTGGATCCTCAGCGAGCTGAACACGCTCATCAAGCTCGTGGATGATTCGTATGCCCAGTATGAGCCCACCCGTGCCGGAAGGGCCATCGTGGAGTTCGTGAACGACCACCTCAGCAACTGGTACGTGAGGCTCAGCAGAAGGCGTTTCTGGAAGGGAGAGTACAGTACCGACAAGATCTCGGCCTACCAGACCCTTTACAAGTGTCTCGATGTGGTGGCCAAGTTGTCGGCCCCGATCGCACCCTTCTACATGGAGCAACTGTTCATCGACCTTAATGTGGTTACCGTAATGGTAAAGGGGGATTCGGTGCACCGCACCTACTTCCCTGCTGACGAGGATGCGCAGAGCGACAAGGAC
>CAZHYA010000185.1:0-4639 GCA_964536525.1 uncultured Bacteroidales bacterium
GACGACTACTCCATGGGCTATGCCGTCGTTCCGGGCTTCAGGGCCGGGATCAGCGACCCCTTCAATTTCTACGACCTCGATTACGAGGTGGAAACAGATATGAAGATATGGCCCTATGCCATCGTCGATAAGGCCCTCGAGCAGGGCTACGACCTGGAAGGATCCTTCCTGCCCATCATCGAGTCGGTAAAGGCGGTGAACGGCACCCTCGTCACACTCTGGAACAACGAATCGCTGGTGATGGACGAGCAGCAGCCGGCCAACCTATTCCTTTATGAACGCATGATCAAAATGGCGCTGAGGTAAATAATCGCTTTTCTTTCCCGCCGGGTTACGTTATTCAATTTATATTTGTCCGGATTTCTGCTCCATGATAAGAAGCCTTTATCTATATGCACGCTATTTCGGTGCCACCGTTTTTTCGGCTAAGGCGGCTTTTGTGTTTAACGATCTTTACAGGTACCACCTCAGCCGTAACCGTTACTACAAGGGCCACCAGGTGGATGTGAAGCAGAAAAAGCTGGCCCTTGCCCACGCCATCGACTGGCTGCTCAGGGCACAGGCCTCCACCCCCGACGATGGGATGGGCTCTTACCACCTGGTGAAAGGGTGGTCGGCCTCATACCCGGAAACCACGGGCTATATCATCCCTACACTCCTGCAATATGCCGGCGACAGGAACGACAGCAACATTGCAGGTGCAGCCGTCCGTGCTGCCGACTGGCTGATGGCCATACAACATGCTTCCGGTGGCTGGCAGGGAGGCCGTGTGAACGAGGACAGGCCTCCGGTGGTCTTCAACACGGCACAGGTGATCCGCGGCCTGCTGGCGGTGTATCGTCTCTCAAAGGACGATAAATACCTGGATAGTGCCGTGCGGGCCGGCAACTGGCTATGCGATATACAGGGCAATGACGGTACCTGGACAAAATCCGCCCTTATGGGGCAGGCCAGGGTTTACGACAGCTATGTGGACCAGCCCCTGCTCATGCTGCACAAAGCTACGGGCATGGAGCGGTTCAGGACCCACGCCGTGAGGAACCTTGACTGGATCGTTGGCAGAAAGCAGCATCAAAATGCATGGTTTGAGGATTGCGACAATACGGTGAAAAGAAACGACCGGCCTATATTGCACACCATCGCTTATACCATCGATGGCTTGCTCGACTGCGGCATTTATCTCGACGACCGGCGTTATATCGATGCGGCAAGGAAGGCTGCCGATGTACTGAAGGACAAGTTCGAACGCGACGGATTCCTGCATGGCCGTTACGGCAATGGCTGGGAAGGCAGCGAGCATATGATCCTTACCGGATGTGCCCAGATGTCGGTGGTGTGGCAGAAGATGGCCCACTATTCGGGGATCAGGGAATATGCCATAACGGCATCGGCAATGAACAGCCTGCTGGTGATGCTGCAAAGGAGGAATCATGGCAGCAGGTATGCAGGCACCAACGGTGCCCTCAACGGCTCATACCCCCTTTGGGGACGTTACGAGCCCTTTGCCTGCCCCAACTGGGCAACGAAATACCTTGCAGATGCACTGATGTTGGAAGTAAATCAATAATTTTACCCCGTGTCGAAAAATCACGTTCTGGCATATAACCTTCAGCAGGCTTTTAATCGCTTCCCGGCCAATCCTGCCATCAGGATAGGGAGTAGCATGCAAACCTACGGTGAACTTAACGAGGAAGCCATTGCCATCGCCCACGCCATCATCGGTGCGGCTAAGGACAATGTTTCGCCTGTGGCGATTCTTGGGGCGAGGAGCTTCACTACCTATGCCGGCATCTGCGGGGCACTGTTCGCCTCCGGGAGTTATATGCCGCTCAACCTGAAATTCCCGGCCTCCCGTAATGCCAAGATGCTTGAACTTTCCGGTGCCACCATCATCATTGCCGATGAAAATGCCGAAGGCATGCTCAGCCAGCTGCTGGCCGGCGATGGCGGTCCATACCATGTGATCCTGAAGAGTGCAACGCTAAAATGGGCCAATGAATACCCTGCGCATCACTTTTATACCATTTCATCTGATACGGAATTGCCGCTGCCGGAACTAAAAACAGGCAGGGAAGAGATGGCCTACCTGCTGTTCACCTCCGGAACCACCGGGGTACCCAAGGGGGTGCCGGTGTCGAACCGCAATGTGATGGCTTATCTCGACCATATACGTTCAAATTACGATTTCAGGGAGAAGGACCGCTTCTCGCAAACCTTCGACCTCACCTTCGACCTCAGTGTTCACGATATGATGGTATGCTGGCTCTCAGGGGCCTGCCTGTGCATCCCCGAAGACGACTCACCCTTCCGGCTGGCCTCCTACATCAGGGAGTCGAAGATCAGCGTTTGGTTTTCGGTGCCTTCTGCAGCCGTGCTGATGAACAAGATGCGGCTGCTCAGTAAGGATGCTTTCAAAGGCTTGCGCCTGAGCTTCTTCTGTGGTGAACCGCTGCCCGAGAACATTGCGGCCCGATGGGCCGAAGCCACGGGGACCCCGGAACTCATCAACCTCTATGGCCCCACCGAGGCTACCATTGCCATCAGCGCCTACCACTGGATGGCGGGGCATGAGAAAAGCCTGAATGGCATCGTAAGCATCGGGAAGGTCTTTGAAGGCCAGGAGTACCTGTTGCTGGATGCTGAAACGATGCATCCGGCAGAAAATAAAGGTGAACTCTGCCTGGCGGGAAGCCAGGTGGTCGAAGGCTACCTGGATGCAGGAAGCCGGGAAGCAGAAAACTTCATCACCCTTGAACAAACAGGGGAGAGGCAATGGTACCGCACCGGCGACCTGGTGCAGGAAGACGATGAGGGCGACCTTTTCTTCATAGGCAGGACCGACACAGAAGTGAAGATATCCGGATTCAGGGTCAACCTTTTCGAGGTGGATGCCGTGGTGCGGCGGTCGGCCTCCACAGACCTGGTGGCCTGCGTGCTCGATGACAGCCGCACCCCCTGCATCGTGGCATTCGTGGGGAGCGATGCCCGTGCTGACGAGTCGAAGATCATCAAGGCGTGCAAGAAGGAGCTTCCATGGTATATGATCCCCGAAAGGATTATCTTTGTTGATGAAATGCCCCTGAACGTCAACGCGAAGATCGACAGGAACCGGCTAAAGCAGAGCCTCCATGAATGAAAAAGAAATAAGAGAACATATCCTCGGTGTGCTGAAGGAGAAACTCGTACTTTTCGATATCAGTCCGGGTGAGGTCAACGACGGTTTCGACCTGGTGAAAAGCGGACTGCTCGACAGCATGAGCTTCGTCGACCTGGTGGCCGGGGTGGAGGACCGTTTCGGCCTGGAGATCGACTTCGAAAGGGCAGCTGACGATGATACCTTCACCACCATCGGGGGGCTGCTCCGCGTGATCAGAAAATTCGGACATGAACGATAGCATCCGCATACAGGAAGTGAACGACAGGCAGCAGGCTGTCCTCGAAGAGGTGAAGGACATGTTTGCCAGGATGTATGCCGGCATGTCGGGGCAGGGACTGATGCTCGGCCTGGCGGATGACGGCCCGGCGAAATGGCTCGAAGGGGTGAAAACCGGTCTGGGGCGCTTCGGGATCATCCATGTGGCCCTGGCCGGCGACAAGCCCGCGGGATTTTCACACGGCAGCCTCAGGTTGCTCCCCGACTACCTGGGCAACCTCAAGGTGGGGGTGATCACCCATGTTTTTGTGGAGGAAAGCTATCGTCAGACAGGGGCCGGTGAGGCACTGGTGAAGGCCCTCGAACAGTGGTTCCTCAAACAGAACGTTTCGGCTGTCGAACTGCAGGTCCTCAGCGGGAACGATGCGGGCACAGCATTCTGGAACCGCCTTGGTTATCATCCCGAACTTATACAATACCGGAAGTTGAAGGACGAGCTGTAGCTCATCCGGCACCTGCATGATATCCTCCTGCTATGGACAGTAAACAGTACATCCCTTATACAGCTATTGCCAGAACACTCGGGATCAAGGCGGGGGATGTCGTGCTGCTGACCTCCGACATCCTCAGGCTGGCCATAAAGGCCAGGAAAACGGAAGGGGAATTCAGCCCCGGAAATTTCATCGACAGCTTCCTCGAAGCCCTGGGCAGGGAAGGGACCCTGCTGCTGCCTGCCTATAATTTCGACCTTGAGCCGGGCGACCGCTACGATATTTTGAAAACCGTGCCCATGACCGGGTCGCTGGCTGTGAGCGCCATGCACAGGGATGATTTCGTGAGGACCGCCCACCCCCTGCACTCTTTCCTTGTGGCAGGAAAGGATGCAAGCCTTCTTGCAGGGATGAACAACATCAGTTCCTTCGGGCCCGATTCTCCCTTTGCCTGGATGCATGAGAAGAACGCCCTCATGGTCTTTGCCGGCACAACCCCTGCCGATGCCATGACCTTCGTCCACTTCGTGGAGGAGCACGCGCAGGTCGGGTACAGGAATTACCGCGACATCCCGTTGCATTATACCGACAGGGAAGGCAGGGCTTCGGAAAGGACTTACCGTTTGTATGCCAAGAAGGCAGGCTACACCATGATGCTGCACAGGCTTCCCGGCATCCTGGAGGATGAAATTTTGAGGAAGGAAATGATCAACGGCATTCCCTTCTCCTGCGTCCGCTGCCGGGATGTCTATGAGGCCGTGGGCAGGGACATGCG
>CAZHYA010000185.1:4652-5556 GCA_964536525.1 uncultured Bacteroidales bacterium
CAAGGCCGCCTCGATAGCGGGGTTCAGCACAACCCTTTATTTTCGCGATATAATAAAACAGTGCCTGTCGCGGTTTAATATATTCAGAACTAACTATGGAAGGATCAGGAGTGGTAAACGTATACGTTGATGCCGAAACCCCCAGGCTTCGCTGGACCATGAAGCTCCTCTTCGGCTCCATCCTCGGCATGGAATACAGGCTGGTCGTTGCAGGACATAAGCCTGAACGCGTTTCCGGTCCGGCCCTGAACTACGCTGCCATCCCGCTGCCGGGTATCCCGGCGATCCATCCGCATGGATTATTGTCGGAACAGGGCATCAGGGCGCAGAAGATCATCGTTACAGAGCATGAAGGGCTTCCGGTGTTCTTCCAGGCCGATGGCGGCGACCTGCCGTTCGATCCCTTCGCCATGGCTTTCTACCTGGTTTCGAGGTACGAAGAATACCTGCCTTTCAATGCCGACAGGCACGGGCGCTTCCCCGCCGCCGAAAGCATTGCATACAGGGAAGGATTCCTGGTTACCGCCCTGGTCGACCGGCTGGCCGGCATGATCCGGACCATGTTGAAAGAACATTTTCCCGGCCTGGAGTTCCCCTCCAGGGAATACCGCTTCATCCCGACCGTGGATGTCGATATCGCCTTCGCCCACCTTGGAAAGGGGTTTATCCGCACCTGGGGGGCCATGGCAAAACAACTGCTTAAAGGTAACCTGGCGGAGGCCAGCCGCAGGATGGCCACGATGACGGGCTTGCGGAAAGATCCCTACGACAATTTCGATTTCATGCTCGAAACCTTCGGGAAATACGGACTCGACCCGGTATTCTTTATCCTGGCCGGCGAGCGTGGACCTTATGACCGGAACCTGTCGACCGCCAACAGGCGCTTTGCCGGCCTCATACGCTC
>CAZHYA010000186.1:0-5526 GCA_964536525.1 uncultured Bacteroidales bacterium
TTAAAGCCATGCCTATGAAGAAGATTTACGCTTTATCCGTCATTATTATCCCTGCCATCGTCCTGGTGTTTGCCTTTACCAGCGGGCCGTCAGCCGGTTACACCGGTTCGCCCCTTGATGGCATCGATTGCACCGATTGTCACCTTCCAGGTCCGGCCACTTCCGTCACCGGCTGGATCTCCACCGACATCCCGATGATCGGGTACACCCCCGGCGATACCTATACCATCACCCTGAGCACTCCCGGTGCCACAACAGACAAGATGGGCTTCCAGATCACCTGTGAATCGTTCGATGTTAAGACCGGAACATGGATCGTTACGAATGCCCAGCGAACCAAAATCGTCGGTGGGACTGCTGTAACGCATACTGCTGCCGGCACCGATCCGCAGGGAACACCCAACAGCTGGACCATGGACTGGACGGCACCAGAATCAGGGACGGGGGCCGTATTCTTCTATGCATCTGTAAATGCTTCCAACAACAGCGGCACAAACGCGGGTGACGTGATCTATGTGACCGGCATCGAAATACCGGAATCCAATATCGGTATTGCCGAAAACCTCGAAAGCAAAGTCGGGAAGATCTATCCCAACCCCGCAAAGGAAAAGGCCATGATCGACCTGCCGGAAGGTTCCGTAATTTTGATTTATGATAATGCCGGACACCAGGTGATGGCAACAGAAGCCAGTGCCTCTCCCACTGCTCTTGATGTGTCGTCTCTTGAAAAGGGGGTTTACTACCTCACGGTCATTTACGACGGTCAGCAATGCACACGCAGGCTGTTGAAGCATGAATAAAGGCTTTTATAAGCCTTTACGAAACATGATGTTGCACTTTGTGTCCTTCGTGGTTATTACAGGCGGTCAACGAAGTATTTGGCCATTTTGGCGTTGAGGTGCACCCGGTCGCGGCCGCCGACACCATGGCCATGGCCCGGGTAAACAAAATAATCGACCTGTTTGCCTTCGTGGATGAATTTCCTGATGAGCGCCAGGGAATGCTGCCACACCACCACAGGGTCGGAAGTGCCGTGGATGATCAGCAGATCGCCTTCCAGTTTGCCGGCATGGTTCAGCAGGCTGGCTTCCTCATAACCTTCGGGATTCGACTCCGGTGTATCCATATACCGCTCGCCGTACATCACTTCGTAATATTTCCAGTCGGTAACCGGGCCGCCACACACCCCGACTTTGAAAAGTTCGGGTTTCTTCAGCATGAGCGAGATGGTCATGAATCCACCGTAGCTCCAGCCATGCACTCCGATCCTGTCGGGGTCGATATACGGTAGCGATTTCAGGTATTCAACCCCATTGGCCTGGTCGGCCACCTCGGGGGTCCCCAGCCTTCGGTGGACGGCCTGTTCGAAATCCCTGCCCCGGTTTGCCGATCCCCGGTTGTCGAGGGTGAACACCACGAAGCCTTCCTGCGCCAGGTAGTAGAGGAACATGCTCGCCCCTCCCATCCAGGTGTTGGTGACCAGCTGTGCATGCGGGCCGCCGTAAACATAAACGATCGCAGGATATTTCATGGAGGGGTCGAAGCCGGGCGGGGCGATCATGCGGCAGTATAGGTCTGTGCCGTCTTCGGTTGTGATGGTAAATACCGACATCTTTCCGGCCTCATACCCTTCCAGCGGATCGCCGGAGGCCTTGAGCACCTGCAGAAGCTTTCCGCCGGTCGTAACGACCGAATATTCCCTTGGGGTGAGGGTGTCGCTGAAAACATCGAGATAATATTTTCCATTCTTGTTCAGGGTACCGGAATGGGCGCCCGTCTTATCGCTGACCCAGCTGATCTCCCCGCTCTTCAGTTCCACTGAATAAACATCGGCATTGAGCGGGCTCTCCCGTGTTGCCGTGAACCAGGCATATTTGTCTTTCGGGCCGATGCCCAGCAGGTCACGCACCACCCATTCGCCCGAGGTGAGCTGCCTGATCAGCTCGCCTTCCGTGCTGTAAAGGTAAAGGTGCCTGTACCCGTCGCGCTCGCTGATCCAGATAAAGTGATCCCCATCATTGAGGAAAGCCAGGTGGTCCTCGGGCTCCACATATTTTTCGCTTTCTTCCTCAAAAAGCGTTTTTACCAGTTTGCCGCTTGTTACATCGTACTTGTTGAGCTTCATATGGTCCTGATCCCGGTTCAGCACGGCGATATAAATAAATTTTTCGGCAGGATCCCAGCTCACGCAGGTGAGGTACTGGTCGGCAGGCTCACCGGTTTCAATGAAATTGACCTTGCCGGTGGTCACATCGTAGATGCCAAGGGTTACCTCGTGGCTGGCCATGCCCGCCATCGGGTATTTGATGTTGTCAAGCCTGGCGATGCGGGCATCGATATCGACCAGCGGGTAGTCGGACACCATACGCTCATCCTTGCGGTAAAAGGCTAGGTAGTTGCCTCTGGGCGACCAGAAGATCCCACCGCTGATGCCAAACTCGTTACGGTGCACCGTTTGCCCATTGACGATGCCCGGGTCTTCATCGGCCGTCACCTGAACCAGCCTTCCCTCAAAGGCCACGTAAAGGTTATTGTCGATCGTGTAGGCCACGGCAAAGGTATTGGGCTGCACTTCTGTATTGGAGGCTTCCTTAGGAAAACTGTTGAGTTCCCTGAGTTGCTTCGAGGCGATGTTATACAGGTAGACCTTATGGCCTGCCGTGAAGTACCCTGAGTTGTCGTCGATCCAGGTGAAGGAAGGCATACGCCTCAGGGTATCGGCTTCCAGCTTTGCCAGGCTTCCGTTGATCTCATCCAGCCCAAAAAGTTTGAAATGTTTGTCTGAGGTGGCTTTGGAGGCCATCACATCATTATCTTCCAGGTAGGTGAAATAGGGCGTTTCCCCCATCCAGGCCAAGCCGCGAACCGATTCCGGCAGCAGGGTTCGGTTCATGTTGGAAGCATCTTCAATGGTCAGTTTCTTCAGTTGCGCAAAAGCCGCTAACGGCAGCAGCAAAGTGATGAATAGTAAAATAAGTCCGTGTTTCTTCATGATTTATCCGTTTGAAAATGGTTGTGCAAGATAAGAAAAGAAACCGGATGCCGGAGGCTGGAGTTCACCATTCGCGGTTAATGATTGCTTACCATGAACTTATGGTCGGAAAGGTACTGGCTTTGCCTGTTGTTGAGATAAACGTAAAAGGGTAAAGTAATGGTTTCGGGAAGGAGTACCGTTGTGAAGTTCCACCACCCGTTGGCATAAGGCAGCTGGGCAACCTGGTAGCCGAGGTCGATCTCCATGATCTTTTCCCTGTCATTCTGATCCCTGATCACCACGAAATACCACTTAAAGTTTGCCATGCTTTCGGTGGGCCGGGAGATAAATATCTGCAGGGCCCCGCCGGCCGCTTCATCTGCATACTTTGTCTGCAGGTCCTCCTTTCTTTCAGGGATGGTTTCAAGCGTATCGAGCCCTTCCAGCAATTGCTGCTGACTGAGGTAAGCCAGGGTTGTGATGGGTCCCAGGTTCGAATGCCTTTCTGCCGTGATCCGCTCCCCGAAGACCTGCCTGATCTCAAAACCATGGATGAGGTGAACACTGTGATCCAGCCACGGTCTTTCCGTCAGCTCGGGATTGATGTCGGCAATATCTTTTACCTGGGCCCTGGCGACAGTAGTTATGGCCAGGACCATCATGACGAAGATCATACGCTTTGTTTTCATATCGGGGCTATTATCGGTTCAACAACGGAGGCCACGCGGGATCGCGGGACTGCTATCCTTCCCGGAATATCAGGCTGATTTTACGGCAGCGGAAATTCCAGGGATCACGGCCAGGTCTTTTTCTATGGCGGTCCCAACCACGATGATATCGGCACCTGCCCGGCAGATATTTGCAGCGATTTCCGGAGTAGTGATCCCTCCCCCTACCATGATCGGCAGGGAAACCTCTTCACTGACCCTTCTGATCATCGACAGCGGAACGGGCTCGGCGGCGCCGCTCCCGGCATCCAGATACAGGAGCCGCAATCCGAGCATCTCTCCGGCCATGGCCGTGCACACCGCGATATCGTCCTTTTCCCTCGGAATGGGCATGGTGTTGCTCATATAAAGGGCCGTGGTGGCATTGCCGCTCTCGATCAGCATATATCCCGTAGGGATGATCTCCAGTCCGCTGTCGCGAAGGTAAGGAGCCGCCGACACATGCTTGCCGATCAGCAGCTCGGGATTCCGTCCCGAGATCAGCGAAAGCAGCAGTATGGCATCGGCATTGGCATTGATCTGCATCTCACTGCCCGGGAACAGAACCAGCGGCAGGTCGGTGAGCGACCTGAGCAGCCGGAGGCAACGGCTCAGGTGGTCGTTGACCAGCAGGCTCCCTCCCACAAGGATATAATCCACACCCGAAGTGTTGGCAAGCCCGGCAACATCCCTGATAAAGGCCTCCCGGCACTGTTCCGGATCGATCAGAATGGCAAACTGCTTTTCACTCCTGTGGTTAATCCTGTCAAGTATATCCTTTTTCATATGAAGGGAAAATACAAATATACGAAATCGGGGCATCTGCTCCATCTATCCGGCTGCCGTATCCACGGCGTATACCAGGCAATAATCGTCTATTATATCCGAATGCAGGAGATACCTGCTTGTGACACCCCTGCTGCGGATCAATCCCTCGAATGGGCCATGCATCCCCTCAGGCGGTCCTATCACCCTGATGTTCTCGCGGAAGTCGAGGTTGCGCTCCCCCTTAAGCTTGTACAGGGCTTCCTTGGCACACCAGTGGAGGCAAAGTTCGCCGGTGCTGAGTTCGCCTACCTCCCTGCCGGTCTCCTCCGGGCTGAGGAACCTGTCGGCGATCCTGTGCAGCCTTGGGCTGATCTGTTCAATATCAATCCCTACGGCATGGTTGTGGCTGATGATGACCGCCGCATACCTGCCTGAATGAGACACTGAGATATGATCCTCCGAAAGGTCGATAAACGGTTTGTTGTGCTTGTCGTACCTCACCCTGATATCACTGCCCTTGCCGACAAGGTTTTTCAATATGTGCCGGTATGCCAACCAGTGCACCCGGCGCAGGTCGGTCCGAAAACCCTCGTAACGCTGCCGTTCCTCTTCGTCGAGCCGCAGCTGGGAGAGAAACCAATCGGGCGTTTCGCCGATCTCCCAGATCACGAGGCGCGCATGAGCATTCAACCATTTATTTGTATGCAGGGGCATGCTGCAAAGATACGGTTAATAGTTTTGAGTGTTGAGTGTTGAGTTAATTTGGAAACCATCATGATTTCATTGATAAATCCATCGACTGACTGATTTGCCGGTGTCATGAAAAATGCGTAATTTTGCAGTCCCAAAAATTTACATAAATGACGCAGATAACCACAGGTAAAATGACCGACTATAAGATAAAGGACATCAGTCTGGCCGACTGGGGCAGGAAAGAAATAGAGATCGCGGAGAAGGAGATGCCGGGCTTGATGTCTTTACGAGAGAAATACGGCCCTTCGAAGCCGCTGCAGGGAGCCAGGATCACCGGTTCGCTGCACATGACCATCCAGACCGCCGTGCTGATTGAAACGCTCA
>CAZHYA010000187.1:0-1882 GCA_964536525.1 uncultured Bacteroidales bacterium
GGCAATATGGTATCTTTGCAAAGGGAAAGGTCAAGCTGGCGCTCTATAATGCAACGCTGCAGGGAGGGATGTTCAACAAGACCAGCAGATACACCATCCCTGCAGAGGACATTGAGCGGGTGCTGATAGAGGCCAGCGCCGGAATATTTGTGGCTTACCGGCGTATAGGCATTACCCTTGAGCAGTATTACCTCAGCCCCGAGTTTGAAAATGCACACCATTTCAGGTGGGGGCACATCAACATCACATACTGTTTTTAGCAGCCACAGATGATATCAACCGAACAAAAACTAAAAATATGACCAACAACGGAGGCAACGGAGGGTGCGGGGATGAAGGAAAATCGTGCAGGCTGTTTGGAGGGGAAAAGGTTAATTACCCGGTAAGCTTCGACCTGAAAATGATCATCGTATCAACGATAGACCCCGCTGAGAGCATTGCCAATATGGAGACACTCCTGAACAGGTTCAACATCCCCTTTTCGGACTGGCGCACCAGGCCAAGTTCGGGAGGCAAATACATCAGTTATACCGTGAAGGTGGAGATAAGGAGCCAGCAATTGCTTGACGATCTTTACAGGGACATCAAAAAGTTGCCGGGGCTGAAATTTGCAATTTAATATTTACCCGCTCCCCGGCATGGGATCAGCCTGGTCACTGCAACAAATGACCAACTTAACAGTTAAAACAATATAAGCATAACCACTCAACTGCCGTGCACGCGATCGAACCATACTATAACTGGCGTCATCTTTATATTGCAAGTGAAGATGAGCGGTCTCCTTTCTATGGAAGGGAATACAGTGAGTTTGAGTTTACGCACGCCATCTACAACTATCTGATACACCCCCAGTGGGACGACTTTGGCTCGGCAACACTCTTTCTTAAGGTACTCTATGCCGACTACGACAAGCATTTTTGTATCATAGAGCTTATAGGAGAATGGAATGACGTGCTGTACAATGACATTGGCTTTCTAAAACGCCAGCTTATCGACCTGCTGACAGAGGAAGGCATCAACAGGTTCCTGCTTATCGGCGAGAATGTACTTAGTTTTCATGCAGGCGATAATGATTATTATGCCGAGTGGTTTGATGACGTTGAAGACGGATGGATCGTTGGGATCAACTTCCGGCAGCATGTGCTGGAGGAGTTTGTCAGCAACCGCCTCGATTACTTCATTGCTTTCGGCGGAGGGTTCAACTCCTTTAACTGGAGATCGCTGCAGCCATTGGCACTATACGAAAAGATCGAGAGCATGGTGATGAAAAGACTTGGAGAATATTACTGATCAGCCATGACGGAAAAAGCATTGGCCATCCGGATCAAAGGAAGAGTGCAGGGCGTAGGGTTCCGCTATTACGCCCAAAAGAAAGCCACGGAGCTCGGCATCAGGGGTTTTGTGAAAAATATGCGCGACGGATCAGTGTATATCGAAGCGGAAGCATCGCCCGATCATATGGAAATGTTTGTAGGATGGTGCCACCATGGCCCTGAATGGGCACGGGTCGACAGTGTGTCGTTGCAGGACAAGGGGCCGGAAGGTTTTAAGGGCTTTGCCATCCATTAGCCCGGCCGGTCCCGCATAATGGTTTATTGCCGTATCCCCCTGATCATTTCACGCTTTCCCGGCGGCCCTGCGATCTTCTCCACTGCAAAGCCGGAAGCCTTGAGGGCTCTTTTCACGCTTCCCTTGCAGGAATAGGTAACGAATTTCCCTCCGCTTGCGGTCATGGCCGCGATCTTTTCAAAAACCTCTTCCATATCAAACGGCTTTGTGACATATTCATCCGCTCCCACTTCTTCTCCGAGTTTGATATCGCTTCCCTGCGCTTTCGCCGTCAGCATGATAATGGGA
This sequence comes from uncultured Bacteroidales bacterium, assembly GCA_964536525.1. GTDB lineage: Bacteria > Bacteroidota > Bacteroidia > Bacteroidales > B18-G4 > B18-G4. Next base: position 1,858 of record CAZHYA010000187.1, read on the forward strand.
ATGTGCTTGTAATCATCATCATATT
>CAZHYA010000187.1:1892-2287 GCA_964536525.1 uncultured Bacteroidales bacterium
GGAAGTCTTCCAGCTTTGTATTGACTTTATGAAGGAAGAACCCGGGTGTGATCTCCTTTTTCACGCCCCATTCGCAGCTGTGCAAAAGCCTGTAATATTCGGCGGCATGTGTATCGGCAAGCACATGAGCATAGTTCAGGCCGCTCAAGCAGGCCTCATCGAGCGGAAAGGCTTCCAGCCCGATATATTCGGCAGTAAGGCCTTTCCCCGAAAGGCTTATCATCGTCAGCAGGGCGTTGAGCCCCGTTCCGAAGCCCATCTCCAGTATCCTGGGGTTACCGGCTCCCGACTCCAGCAGTCGCATAAGGCCTGCCCTGACGAATACGTGCGTTGATTCCGTCACCGCACCGAAGGTGGAATGAAAATGTTCGGCGGCCCCGCGTTGTTTGAGGGTA
>CAZHYA010000187.1:2297-5465 GCA_964536525.1 uncultured Bacteroidales bacterium
GGCAGCACGTTGCCCGGGGCCAGCTGGGCGACCTCGACGAGGAAGATGTCGGTCGCGCGATTGCCGTCGCTGCCGCGCAGCACGTCGATGTTGTTCGCGTCGGAGGCGAAGGCAACGCGCGAGCCATCGGCCGTCAGCACGATCTCATATTTTCCCATCTCACTTATTATACTGCACATGCAGGTTAAGCACCTCGTAAGGGAGGGCGGTTTCTTGCAGGAGCTCGGCATCGCCAATCCTTCTCAGCTTCACGATCCCGTCTTCCGCATAATACAACAGCTGCCGCACCCGATCGAAGGCCATGGCATCCACATCTGCCCCGACCAGCCATTCGCTCAGTGCACCGGTGGAATGCACATATTGATAGATCCCTGCATCATGGCTGATCAGGTATGTTGCCGGCGCGATCTGTTCCACTCCCCTGATCATGCCCGGCGGGAGGTCCCATTTATCGGCCAGATAATTATTGTGTGCATCAAAGAGATAGATGCTGCTCTCGCCCTCGCCATTCCCGAAAACAAGTATTGACCCCTGCTGAAGGCCGCAAAAGGCAACTGCCCGGAACCCCACTTCCAGCGAAGCCCTGAACACGCCGGTAGCCTCATAATGCTGCCTGATGAACTTTTCCGGCCCGCCCCGCCTCTCGCAAAACGACAGGACAAGATCGTACTGCCTGCTGACCAGCACGGGAATGGTGTCCTCATTCACCGGGCTTATGAAATACGGATAACCCTCAACGTCGAAGGCCCTGATATCGCCGTTGCCACCTCCGACATAAACATATGGATCGAAAAAGGCCACCTGGTTAAAGACCGGGTAAGGTGGCGAGGCGGCAATGCTGAAGTCTTTGGTCAGGTCATCAAGATCATAGGCATAAAGCCATGAAGGGGCGGGACTGAGCATAAACAACTGCCGCCGGCCGGAACTGATATCCGAGCCGGCATATCCGTGATCGAGATTCGCCAGATTATGAAATTCTCCTGAATCATTGATCCCGTATACGAGTGTTTTGAGTGTATTGGAACGGCCGATGGCCAGCACCTTCTCGAAAGCCTTTTCGATGCCATCGACCTGTACCGTGATGAATGCAGAACCTGTTCGGTGTCCGTCGGAGGCAGAAACCGCAAGAATATAACTTCCGCTCTCAAGTGCTTCGCTGAGCGGGTATTTTTCGTTGAGGTTATAACCATAGGCATCGGGGTAGACATACAGCGGGTCGAGCACCGGGATGTTAAAACTGTTCCAGAGGGTGATCTTCACATATTCTACCGGGAATTTGTGGGTGATGGTGGCAAGCACATGGATGGAGTCGGCCGATGAGAAGGTCTCATTGTTGCCTGGCGACAGTATTGTCACCGCCGGAGGTGACCCGTCGTCGGTCTTGGTACAGGCCAGGAGATGGGCCAGCACCAGGAACATTATAGAGATTTTAGCGAAAGGCTTGATCGGCATACCGTTGTTTTAACTGATAAAGTTAATGAATTCCTCATTTTTACGTATTTTTATTTCGCCAACGAATAAACAGAACAAGCATGATGAATTATATTTCGCTCGACAAGGTGCTGTTTCTCGATATTGAGACAGTGCCGATGTGTGCCTCCTATGAAGAGCTTCCTCAGCGCTTTGCCAGCCTGTGGGATAAAAAGTGCACTTTCCTGAAAAAAGATGAAGACGATACGCCCGCGAGCCTTTTCGGCCGTGCAGGCATCTATGCCGAGTTCGGCAAGGTGGTGTGCATTTCCTTTGGCATGCTCATGGACGGGAACTTCCGTATTAAATCCTTCTATGGCGATGAGGAGAAGATCCTGCTCACTGACTTTGCCAGCCTGCTTGAAAGCAGGTTCAGCAGCAGGGATTTCCTCCTTTGTGCCCACAACGGGAAAGAGTTTGATTTCCCCTACCTCTCGAGGAGGATGCTGATCAACGGCATCCCTTTGCCGGAGATCCTCGACCTGGCGGGAAAGAAGCCCTGGGAGGTGGCGCACCTCGACACCCTGGAATTATGGAAATTCGGCGATTTCAAGAGCTATACAAGCCTGGAACTGCTGGCCACGGTTTTTGATATCCCGCCCCCCAAGGACGATATCGACGGAAGACTGGTAGGAAAGGTATACTGGGAAGACCGTGACCTTGATCGCATCGTGACCTAGTGCCAGAAAGCCGGCCTCACCATCGCCCAACTTTTTTTGAGATACCAGGGGAAGCCAATGCTGAATGAGGAACAGGTCGTTATTGTCTGAAGATGGAAAAGCACAAACTTTCAAAATCCACCTTCATTCGGGGAGCACAGTGTCTTAAGTCGCTATATCTCAACAAGAAACGGCCGTTTCTACGCGACCGGCTGCCCGTCGAGAGACTGATCGTGTTCATGCGGGGCCACAACGTGGGCGAGCTTGCGAGGCAGTTGTTTCCCGGCGGCATCGACACGAGCCCCGGACATCCTTCGGCATACAGCAGGTCCGTGCTCATGACAAAACAAAAAACCGCCGAAGCCTCCCCCGTGATCTATGAGGCCGGCTTCCAGTACGATGGCGTGCTTGTGTTTCTTGATATTCTTATAAAAGAGGACGGTGGATGGCACGCCTATGAGGTTAAAAGCTCGCGTTCGGTATCCGAGACCTATCTCACCGATGCGGCCCTGCAGTATTATGTGATCCGTGGCTCAGGGCTTCCACTCAATGGTATCTCCATCATCCATATCGACGACAGCTATGTCAGGGAAGGAGAGATTGATGTCCATAAGCTTTTTGCGATCACGGACGTCACGGCTGAAGCCCTGGCAAAGCAAGGATTTATCAGGGAACAGGTCCTGAAGGAGAAGGAAACCCTCGACCTTCCGCATGCCCCTGCAATTGATGTGGGACCGCACTGCCGTGAACCGTACGACTGCGACTTCCTAGGGCACTGCTGGAAAAACATTCCGGTGGATGAAGTGGCTGGTTCGGCCGGCCATTTCGATATGAAGGCTTTGGAGACCATCAAAAGCCGGATACGGGGCCCGGTGGCGTTCGCAAAGGCCCTCAGCATAAGGCCGGCCATACCGCTCTACCAGGGTACCCGTCCCTATCAGGAACTGAGCTTCGCCATGGGGCTGCTGGCCGAAGACGCAGCACAACCCGTAAGCATGATCATTGGCAAAGCGCACAATCCCGAGCCGCAGCTTGCCCC
>CAZHYA010000188.1:0-5413 GCA_964536525.1 uncultured Bacteroidales bacterium
GCCTGACGCCTGACGCCTGAAGCCTGACGCCCGATGCCTGATGCCCGGCAGGCAATACCCTTTACCGAAAAAAAAGTTCAAAGTTCAGATTTCAGAGTTCCCTCCCTCCATCATCCTTTCCATGGCTTTTGCGGCTTCTTCGGGCTTTTGTGTGCCGATGAGGATCTTCTTTCCGTTCGTCAGGTATAGCTGTATGCCCATGTTGCCCGACACGTTGAGGGCTTTGCCGTACTTGCGGCCTCCGCTCCTGTAACCCCAGCCGCCGTATTCGGCCAGCGGGCGGTACTTCCTCACCTCCCAGCGTTCGATCTCGTCGGGTTTGATGTGTTTCTCGCGGAGGGGCCTGAAACGGTACGTTATCCCGTCCTTGCGTATCCTGGTCTCCAGCCGCAGCGAAAACAAAAGGATGATGATCAGCAGCGGGATGATCCCCGTCAGGATAAGCCCCAGGTCGGAGGCGGCCTTATCGGCCGGGGCGGCCTTCAGCGATTCTGAAACGGCATAGATCCATGCACCCATGGTGACGACCACCAGCAGGTAGATCCACCATTGCCGGAAGCGCTGTGTCTCGTTGAAATAGGGCCTGCTCACGACAGGGTCTTGTTGAGGTTGGCAAAGTCGCGCCCACTGGGCTGCTGGAACACCCGAAGGTCGAACTCGGGGATCACGGCCATGACATGGTCGAAGATGTCGGACTGCAGGTCTTCGTATTTGGCCCACTCCTGGTCTTTCGAGAACACATAGATCTCGATGGGCAGGCCTTCGGGCCCCGGCTGCAACTGGCGCACCAGGAAGGTCATGTCCTGTTTAACTTTAGGGTTATTCCTCAGGTATCCCCTGAGGTAGGCCCTGAACACCCCGATGTTGGTCTGCCGCCTGCCGTTCACCAGGATGTCGTTGTCGATATTCTTCTTTTTGTTGTACTCGGTGAGCACCTTCTCGGTATGCTCCACGTATTCCGAAACATATTCGATCTTACGGAAACGGTCGAGCATCTCCGGTGTACAGAATTTCACGCTGTTCATGTCGATGTTTATCGAGCGCTTGATCCTTCGTCCTCCGCTCTCCTCCATGCCGCGCCAGTTCCTGAAATAGTCGGTCACCAGGGTGTAGGTGGGCACGGTGGTGATGGTCTTGTCCCAGTTCTGCACCTTCACGGTGGTGAGGGAGATGTCGATCACGTTGCCGTCGGCGCCGTACTTCGGCATCTCTATCCAGTCGCCAATCTTCACCATGTTGTTGGCCGAGAGCTGTATGCCCCCGACGAAGCCGAGGATGGGGTCTTTGAACACCAGCATCAGCACGGCCGAGAAGGCGCCGAAGCCAGCCAGCCAGCCCAGGTTCTGCCGTCCCATGAGGATGGTGATGATCGCCACGGTGGCAATGATGTAGGCCACGATCTTGCCTACCTGTATATAGCCTTTGATGGGCTTCTCCTTTGCTTTGCTGAAGGTGTTGTAGATCTCATGGAAGGCGTTCAGCAGAGCGATGGCCACGTTGAGGATCACGATCACCATGTAGATGGCCGTGGCCAGCTGGATGATCCTCACCAGCAGATCAAACTCCCCGAGCACATAGGGCGTGAGGAAGTTGATGATGAGGGCCGGGGCAAAATATGCCAAGCGTGTGAACACCCGTTTCTCCGCCAGGATGTCGTCCCACTTGGTTTTCGACTTGCTGACCATTATGTGTACAGCCCTGATGATCAGGAAGCGAGTGATGTAAAACCCGATCATCGCTACGATGATGACTGCCAGGAACCACAGGAACTCCAGCAGGTACATGGCCCCTGCCTTGCTCATGCCAAGGCCGAGGAGCCAGTCATTGACTAGGGTATTGATGTCTTCGATCATGATAAGATGCAATTTTGGCCAAAATTAGCATCTTTTTTTAAAAGAAGGGCTTCCGTGGCGGATCACTTGCCCATGACCTTCTTGATCTCCTGCACGTATTTCTTGCGGATCTGGTTCAGGATTTCCATGCCGCTGTCGTGTGCATTGTAGATCCTGATATGGTCTTCGATGCCGCTCTTGCGGTAGATGGTGGCCAGGGCGGCATCCCAGTTCGTGTCCTCGATGTTGCGCTTGATGAAGAGGGTGATGTCTTCGAAGGTTTGCCAGTCGAGCCTGATGGGCACCTGGAAATATTTCATGGCCGGCACCTCGGCATCCTGAAGGGTGCAGTCGGTGATGGGGGTGAGGATGAAATATTTGGTCACGCGGATCAGGCCCGGATAGGGCTTTACGCTCCTGCCCGGCAGGAAGGCTACGCCTTCTTCCTTAAAAGCTTTCAGTAAGCCGGGGATCTCCTCATAGCTCTCAAGGTCCCTGATCCTGATACAGGGGGCCATGGCGTTCTGGTAGAACACCTTGCCGGGAGTGCCGTCGAAGCTGAACTTTTTCTTTTTCTTTACTTCCTTGATGGCCCTGATGATGAATTCATCCGTGTATTTTGTCCTCGTAAGCAGGAACAGTGATTTGGGGTTGTCCTGGTCGGGCACGGTGGTGCCGTGGTACCCGGGGTAGGGATGCTCCGACTCCAGGACCATGTCGCCGTAGCCAATGCTCTTGAGGGTTTCTTTTTTCTCTACATGGCCGATCGTCTCGATGATGCGTTTTTCCATAAGGATTTGATGGTTGATGAGTAAACAAAATTGTCCGTCAACCAATAAACAAGCGATGGGGGGAAAATGTTTTGGATACCGGATACCCGATGCCTGGTGCCTGACGCCCGATGCCCGATGCCTGATGCCTGATGCCAGATGTCCCGAAAAACCAGAAATCTTCGATTTCATTGTTTTTCGTGGATCCGCGATCCCGGGAACCGGGAATCGGGACCTGACGCCTGGCGCCCTGTACTTCAATAAAATTCAGATGTCAGCTATCAGATATAAGCTTCAAGTATCTTTTTCAGCTCATCATAATCGTAGCATACGGGAAGCTGCGGGAAGTCGGCGATCACGTTTTCGGGCGGCCTGAAGAGGATGCCCAGGTCTGCTTTCAGCAGCATGCTGGTGTCGTTGTATGAGTCGCCGAAGGCGATCACTTGGTATTCGAGGCTTTGCAGTGCCTCGACCACCTTCCGCTTGGGGTCGGGCTGCCGCAGCTTGTAACCCGTGATGCGGTCGTCGCCGTCGACGATGAGGTGATGGCAGAAGATCGTGGGCCTGTCGAGTTGCTGCATCAGCGGGTCGGCAAACTGTGCGAAGGTGTCGCTCACGATGATGGCCTGGGTGCGCTTCCTCACCCACCACAGGAACTCAAGCGCGCCCTCCAGCGGCCTGATGGTGGCGATCACGTCCTGGATGTCCTTCAGCTTCAGGCCATGCTCGTGGAGGATGCGGATGCGCTGGTTCATAAGCTTGTCGTAGTCGGGCTCGTCGCGGGTGGTCATCCTAAGGGATTCGAGGCCGGTGCGCTCGGCCACGTTGATCCATACTTCCGGAACAAAAACGCCTTCAAGGTCGGAACAGATGATATGCATGGTGTCGGGTTATATTGGGTTCTGGATAATGTTGAGTTTTGAGTTTTAAGTTTTGAGTTTTAAATCATCATGAATCATTTATCACACGGCAATAGGCATTCAATCCGGGTCCTGGGTGCTGGTCTTAAAACTTGCAATCAGAATACTGAAAACTAACTCAACACTCAAAACTTAAAACTTAAAACTCAAAACTACCGGTACTTTTCAGTAAGGTATTGTTTAAACATCTCATAATCGTTCTCCATATGATCAAATGATTCTTCCTTGTCTTCCAGTCCTTCGAGGCTCGGGGGCAGTTCGGGGTCGAAGCCGAGCAACCGTTCGATCTCTTCGGGGAACTTGGCCGGGTGGGCGGTTTCCAGCGAAATGCAGAGCTGTTCCGGCCCGCATTCGGCCGGGAAGGTCCGGCAGTATTCGTTGAGCCCTGCCCATCCCACGGCACCGTGTGGCTCGAGGATCAGCCCGTGGTCTTCCCATGCCTTGCGGATGGTTTCCCTGGTCTGACCGTCGCTGATGCTCACCGCCCACAGTTCCTTCCGCATGCTTTCCATGTCGGCATCCTTGAATATCCTGCCTCCCTCGTCCATCATCCCGCCATACAACGCCACCAGGCGGGCCAGGTTGCTGGGGTGGCCCACGTTCATTGCGCTGGAGATGCAGTTCTTCGACGGAACGATCTTGTGATACTGTCCCGTTTTGAGGTACACGGGAAATTCGTCGTTCTCGTTGGTGGCGATCACGAAGCGTTTCACCGGCAGTCCCATCTTCATGCCCAGCACCCCGCCCATCATGTCGCCAAAGTTGCCCGAGGGCACGGCAAACAAGGCTTTCTCGCCTTCGCGTTTGCTCAGCCTGGCATAGGCATAGAAATAGTATACGATCTGCGGGATCAGCCGTCCGATGTTGATGGAGTTGGCCGAGCTCAGGTTCAGGTGGTTGAGGGCCGGGTCGGAGAAGGCCTGCTTCACGAGCGCCTGGCAGTCGTCGAATTTCCCGTCGATGGCGATGATCCTGACATTCCTGCCGAGCGTGGTCATCTGCTTGCGCTGCCTGGCGGTCACCTCCGTCTCGGGGAAGAGCACGGCCACGTCGATGTTTTCGAGGCCGTAGAAGGCGTTGGCAATGGCGCTGCCGGTGTCGCCCGAGGTGGCCGTGAGGATGAGCATCTTCCGGTCGTCCTGGCGCAAATAGTACTGCATCAGCCTGCCCATCATGCGTGCGGCGAAATCCTTGAATGAGGCGGTGGGCCCGCGGTCGAGGCGCATCACATACCTCCTGTCGTGCACATGCCCGAGTGGCACCTCGTAGTTGTAGGCGTCGCGGCAGATCTTCATCAGCTCATCGTCGTCGATCACCCCGTGCAGGTAGTGGCGGCTCACCTCAAAGGCGATCTCGTGGTAGGGCATGTCCCTGAACGCGGCGATCTTCCCTGCCGGGATGGCCGGGATGCGGTCGGGGAGGTAGAGCCCCTTGTCGGGGGCCAGCCCCTTGAGGAGGGCCTCGTCGAAGCCCACCCTCCCAGCCATGAGGTTGGTGGAATAGAACAATATCTTTTCGTCCATGGTTATTGCTTTACCATCCGAGCGTGGCGGAGGAGGCCCCTCCGGCGGAATACTCGGGCGTTGTTTTGGTGACCTTCTTTCCGTCGAGCACCCCCAGGGCCTGTTCGATGTCGGCGATGACGTCGTCGGGGTGCTCACCGCCCACGCACAGCCTGATGAGGGTGGGAGGGATGTCGGCGATCCGTCGCCCTTCCTCGCCCTGCTGCGAATGGGTGGAGATGGCCGGGATGGTGGCTACCGACTTGATGCGGCCCAGGTCGGTGGCACGCCAGATACGCTCGAAGGCGTCGAACACATCGCGGGTGTCCTGCGCCGAGCCCCTGATGCGGAACGACATCAGATGCCCGTAGCGGTTCACCTGCTGCCCG
>CAZHYA010000189.1:0-5319 GCA_964536525.1 uncultured Bacteroidales bacterium
TTTACGCTCGAATCGCAGCTTGCCCACGATCCTCAAACTCCCTTGCACAGGCCGCTCCCTGAGATCACCGAATCTGACATCACCCGGCTTGAGGAGGCCATCGACAATATGAATGAAACCCTTGAGCCGCTGCGGTCGTTCATCCTACCCGGAGGCCATATCGCTTCGTCGCATTGCCATGTGGCCCGCTGCATTTGCCGCAGGGCCGAACGCATCACCATCAGGCTTTCCGAAGTCCATCCCGTAAATGCATTGAATATCAAATACCTTAACCGTCTGTCGGATTATCTCTTCGTATTGGCCAGGAAAATCTCGAAGGATACTCATTCGGCTGAAACGCCTTGGATACCAAGGGTTTAGGGCATTTCCTGAGTGCTTAAAAAAGAACTTGACATTTATTAAAAATAGGTTATTTTTGCAAAAATTTAAACCTTATAATTTAATATGTACTGGACTCTGGAATTAGCTTCGAAACTGGAGGATGCACCCTGGCCTGCCACCAAGGAAGAATTGATTGATTTCAGCATCAGGTCGGGCGCCCCGCAGGAGGTTATCGAAAACCTTCGTGAAATTGAGGATGAAGGTGAGGTTTACGAGATCATAGGAGATATCGGGCCGGAGTACCCTACCAAGGAAGATTTCTTCTTTCACGAAGATGAGTATTGACCCTCAAAACTTACAAGAAATATTAACTGGCCGTCCTGCTGTCGCAGGGCGGTTTTTTTATGTCGCTCCGGCAGGTTTTTCTTCAGGGCATCACTTTTCAGTAAACAGGCTGAAGTTCACCTTCCCGTACCTGCGCTGCTGGTTAAGCTTTGGGTGACCATCGAAAGCAGTGGCTTTTGAATGCTCGATGATGAGCCAGCCGTCACTTTCAAGGAGCTCGTGCTGAAACACCAGGTCGGGAATGCTTTCAATGCCCTCGAGGTCGTAGGGCGGGTCGGCAAAGATGACATCATACTTTCTCATCCCCTTGCGCAGAAAGGTGAAAGCATTGGCCCTGATCACGTAAAGGTTCGCCAGATTCAGTTTGCGGGCAGTTTCGCTGATGAATGCCGCGCATCGGGCATTGAGTTCCACGCTTTGGACGGATGCAGCGTCTCTCGATGCGAATTCATAGGAGATGCTGCCAATGCCGGCAAAAAGGTCGAGCACCTTGATGCCTTCAAAATCAATATGGTTATGCAGGATGTTAAAGAGAGCTTCCTTGGCCATGTCGGTGGTAGGCCTTACCGGCAGACCTGCTGGGGCGTTGATCCGCCTTCCCCTGTGCGATCCGCCAATTATTCGCACAGCGAAGCATTTAACAGGTTATAATAATAATGGCCGGGAAGCTGATCGAATACAAAACTGTATCTGTACTCATCGTTACGCTCTATAAAGCTGATGTTCCTGATGTACTTATGCATGATATCCGACAGCGGAGAATGTTTTTCCATTTCTCCCATCATCACAATTTCAACTGTTTCGGGGTTAAGGCTTAACTGTTCTACCACAAACACCAGGTAATACATGAAATCTTCGGCCGTGTTATAAACAAATGAATTAAAATAATCGAGTTTCTTGTCCCTGATCCTCATGATATCGAGATGGCTAGCGGCCGCATTCACGTAAAGGATGTTGTTGTTGTCGCGGTTTCTGAATTTCCGCAATAACAGCTCAATGAAGATGCCCGAAAAATGCCGTGTGGAAGCCGCGGGGAAAAACTGGCTGAATAGCTGAGCCATCGAAGCAGGCAGGTAGTAGATAACAAATGCACCTGCATTCCTGATGTGGTCATGTTTAAGTTCATCTGACCTATGGGGCCCGCCCGCAATATTAAAGTCGAAAATAGCTCCCTTCTCCTGTTCGATAAAAAGGGCCTCGGGCACCAGTGTTGATTTCCCCTGCTCCACAACAATATATGTTTTACTGAAGGGGTTACCAAGCCATTTCAGATCGCCCTCAAGGAGGCGGGTCAGCCTGGACATATCGGCATGAACGTGCTCGCCGGGAATATATGGCTTCCTCGAAGGGTCGGCAAGGTCGAATGCCTGCAGGTGCAAATACTTGTTGGTGCCGGTATCCCGCACACCATACGAAAGTGCGTCGGCAGCCAGCCTGATGCTCAGTTCATAATCGTAAAATCTATGCTGGTCAAAACCGGGATCAGAATAGGTGTGTATTGGTTTGAAGTCGTCAGCCATATAAGGTGGCTAAGTGATTACTCCCAGTTACCATCGGTGGAGGGTTCCTGCATCGACCCGACCTTCAGTCCGGGAAACTTGTCAATATCCTTCCTCGATTTTATCAGGTTAATGATCCTCTGTTTGTCGAGCCCTTTCAGGATATGGTTGTAATGCGCTGATGCTTCGAAAACATGCACATTAAGGCCTCCCTTTTCCACTTCACCTGCATCCAGTGTGTACATCACTCCCGAATGGGGGATGTAGGGAAGCGAATCGAGCACGAAATGCGCCCTCCTTCCAAATAAGGAGTCGGCAACAACACGGTAGCCGATGGTGTCGTTGATCGTTTTGGTGAAGGTGGTATCTTCCGGGTCCGGCACCTTCTTCACGATGGGGATCTGCCCTTCCCTCAGAAAGATCAGCAAAGTATCGAAGTCAGAAGCGTACTCATTGTACATTCTCTTATAGACGAGCTGCCCGCTCCTGATATCTTTCAGGTCCTGTATGACAGCGGCTTCCCTTTTTGATTTATCGGCGTTGAATTCCAGTGGTTTGTTCACGCTATCGTAAACCAGGTATGCCAAAACGATGATCACTAGCAAAAGTACGATCTGGATGATGGTTCTTTTCATTGCAGGAGATTTTTGAATACACGCAAAGTTATAATTTTTTTTTAACCAAGTGCGTAATGCCCGAATTATTTGTGAAAAAGTAAAGCCTGTGAATTAGCGCATTGCATTTTAAAAGCTTCAACCCAAAACATTGACATGAGCCAATTTTTTTATTATCTTAAGGGGGATTATAAAAACCCACCGTTATGCAAACCTATATTTTGCTTACCAAACTAACGCCTGAGTTGAGCAGGCGCATGAAAGACCGCTCCGCCATCGGCGGCAACTGGCTGGAACAGGTAAAGGAAAAATGCCCTGAGATCAGGTTCACTGCACATTACGCATTGCTTGGGCAATACGATTTTCTCGACATTTACGAAGCCCCCGACATTGAGACAGCGGCAAAAGTATCCATGATCAGCCAGGCCAATGGAGCCATGCAGGCTGAAAGCCTCCCGGCCATCCCTTACAAGGACTTTCTCGAGCTGATAAAGGAGATCTAGAATGATCAGGGAGCGATCTCCCGGTAGTCGGGGATATCTTCAAGAAAACGGTATGTTTTGCCGGGATAATCCATCAAACAACAGTAGTGTTTCAAACCATTGGTAACTACCAGGTAAGGCACACGTAAAACCGAATTATACCTTGCAACCTGGTCGAAAGTATCCTGGCTGATCTTCACATCGGGCGACTTGCATTCGACGATCATCAGTGGCCTGCCCTGCCTGTCGTGGATCAGGATGTCGGGACGGCGGGTCATGGTATTCATGGTCAGTGTTTTCTCCATGATGACCAGCCCGGCAGGGGTACCTCTGTGATTGATGAGGTACATCACAAAGTGCTGCCTGACCCATTCTTCCGGCGTAAGTGCAACATACTTTTTCCTGATCTCATCAAAGATCTTCACTTTTCCGTGTTCGCTCTTAAGACGGAAGTCGTATGGGGGCAGATCCAGTTCCTGCATGATGGCAAGTGCATTATTCCTGTATCGTTCGCATCGAACGGTTCTGTATCAGCGACCGCAGCGGGCGTATGATCCTTGCCAGCAAGGTAATATCCTGTGTAACGATCTCGGCCTTGCCGGTCATTTTCTGGTTGAAGGGAAGGTCGACATTATAATTTGTTCGCAGTCCTTCCGGGAATGCCACATCAACGGAATAGGTATTATCGGCCGGCACGACGGAAATTTTCTCCACATAGCCCTTAACCATGCCGAACTCCATATAGGGGTAGTTATCGAAACGGATGTTCACCTTTTGTCCGACACGCACTTTCCCCGAACGGTAAACCGGCATGGTGAGCTTGCCGATAATGTTGGAGGAATCAGCAGGGACTATGCTGATGATCTTCTCGCCTGCCGTGATATTCTGATTGACGGACCAGAATTTATTGAAGGTTACGCTGCCGTCGATAGGTGCCACGATCAGGTAATCCTGCGCCCATTTGTTGATGGCCCCGTTCAGGTTATTGAACGAGCGGTGTATGGCAAGCTTGAGTTCGTTCTTTTCCCTTTCGTACTGCAAACTCAGGTCGAGGATCTCCCCCCTCAATTCCTCGATTTTTATCTGCGTGTTGGCCAGGTTGGTGCGTGCGCCCTCGTAGGCATGCTGTTTCTGCAGGAGCTCGCTTTTGAGGTTGTCGAGTTCCGAACGGGAGATGGCATTGCTGTCGTATAACGCCTCATAGCGCTGGTAATCGCTCGCTTCCAGCTTATAATCCTCTTCCAGCGTCTGCTTTTGCGTGTACATGTAATTATAATAGAGGTTATAGTCGCTGATCTGCTGTTCCAGGGTCTCAATCTTTTTATTATAATACTTGAGGTCGATAAAGTTCTTCAGGTCGAGGAAGTCCTTGAGAAAGTCGGCATACTCATCCTGCACATCACCCAGCCGCAGGTTGTTCATGAAGTTAAAGCCCGTTATCGCACCCAGTTCGTTCGCATCCAACAGCCGCCTGAACTTTCTCAGTTCGCTCCGGAGAAAGAACATATCGTTATGTTCGGCCGGGTTTTCGATCACGGCTATGCTATCGCCCGTGCTCACCTGCTGCTTGTCGTCGACAAAGAATTCATTGATCTTGCCTGTCGACCTGGCCACCACGGAGGCAGGAGGCTGTGTGGTCATCAACTCAATGTCGAGGTTGGGAACCACCTCAGGGTATTTGAATAACCAGCTCCCGGCAAGCAACAGTGCCACCACGGCGAAAAAGAGTGTGGTCCCCCATCGGATGATCCAGGAGGGCACCGAACCCAGGATCTCCTGCACAGGCTCGCTGCGGAATTCTATGGTCTTATGCTGCTTTTCCTTTGCCATTTTATTGTCATGATAACTAATTTCCCAGTTCGAGCTGGTTTTTCACCAGCCTGTAATATGCGCCTTTTAATTTGGTCAGTTCCGCATGTGTCCCCTTCTCCACCAGTTCACCCTTGTCGAGCACGATGATCTGATCGGCATTTGTTACCGTGCTGAGCCGGTGTGCCACCACCACGGCGGTCTTGCCTTCAAAGAACTGGTTCAGCTTCTGCATGATCACCATTTCAT
>CAZHYA010000190.1:0-5295 GCA_964536525.1 uncultured Bacteroidales bacterium
GAATATGCCCGGGCTGGTTTCGAGACGGCCATCAATACTGCATACGATCTCTATTAGCTGACGGGCAGTGGCGAATATGCCGGTAAGGCCTTTATGTACGCAGAGAAGAGTAAATCGTCGGTATTATTGGCTTCGTTGCAGGAGCTGGAAAACAAGAAGAATCTCGGAATCTCTACCTCCATCCAACATATGGAAAGGGACCTGAAAAGTGAGACCGACTTTTACAAGAAAAAACTCTTCGAGGAGCGGCAGCGCGAGAAACCTGATACTTCGAAACTTGCCATCTGGCAGGGAAAACTTCTTGATCTCAGTCAGAAGCTGGATAGCCTGAACGACATCATAAGGGAGAAATTTCCCGAATATGCCTCAAAATATAATAATCAGGTGATCAGTCTGCAGGGGGTAATGAATAAACTTGATGAGGGTAAGGCGCTCATCGAGTATTCATTAAATGATACTTCCATCTTTATTTTCACGATCTCGGATGGTGGATACGCGATTACCAGGTCAGATCTGGGCCCGGAATTCAAGGAGCATGTGGATGTGCTGAGTCAGTTTCTAAGGGACAATGATTTTTACAGCAACACGATTGATGACTACCGCAATTATGTTGAGGCTGCACATCAGCTATACCGGGTATTTTTTCTGCCCGTTGAGGAGATGCTAAGCGGAAAGGAGTTGATCATCATTCCCGACGGGGAGCAGGGGTACATTCCTTTTGAGGCTTTGCTTACGGCAAAACCCAACCTGGCTGTTATGGATTACAGGTCATTGCCATACCTTATCTATGATCACAGGATCACTTATTCATATTCGGCGACCTTATTCTATGATGATGCAGGGTTTAAAAGGACATCCGACAGGAAACTGCTGGCATTTGCACCCACCTACGAGCATGTTGGGGATATCAGCAGTGAGAAATTCCCGTCATTTCGCGATTATTCCACCTATCTGGTACCCCTTAAATACATTACCACAGAGTTGCAGAACATCAGCAGCATTGTTGATTGCGACCGCTATGAGGGTTATGATGCCACGGAGAAGGCCTTTCGGGAGGAGGCCCCTCATTACGACATCCTTCACCTGGCCATGCATACCCTTATCAATGACGACAATCCCCTGTATTCGCAGCTTGTGTATGCACTGAACAACGATACCCTTGAGGCCAACGATGGCCTGCTCAATGCCTATGAGATCTTCAATATGCAGCTTAATGCGCGGATGGCAGTGTTGAGTGCCTGCAATACCGGGTATGGTAAAATGAGGAAAGGGGAAGGGATCATGAGTATGGCCCGCGGTTTCATTTTTGCCGGCGTGCCCAGCATCATCATGACCTTATGGGCCGTAGAAGATCAGTCGGGCTCGATCCTTATGACGAAGTTCTACAAAAATCTGGTTTCCGGTATGGAGATCGATGAAGCACTTCGTGAGGCCAAGCTGGAGTACCTGGCGGAGGCTGATCAACTGGGAGCCCACCCATACCTGTGGTCGGGCTATGTGAGCATTGGAGCCACTGATCCGCTGATAGCAAGCCGAACCGGTTTGATATTACCGGTTATCCTTGCTGCAGCGGTCGTATGCATCATCATATGGATCATCATCTACCGTCACCGACGGAAAAAGAAGAAGGCATAAAAAAAAGCCCCCAACCTCAGTGGGGGCCCTTTCAAAAGTCTGTCTTAATTCAATAAAGATAAAAAGTCCTGATCAATCCTGAATACTCTTGAGGATCTCGTGAGATTTGTCCTTGTAAGTGCTGTTGCTGTGACTGATCTTTCGGAATAAAGGCACTGCATTTTCGATTTCATTCAATTTCAGGTAACAGAGCGCGGCGTACCATTCAGCACGCTCTACGTAAAGGTTTTGTTGATGCTCCATGATGAAATTGAATGGGTGCAGTGCATTCCTGTATTGCCCTAATTCAATGTGTGATATACCTGAATAAAACTGCACAGGGATGTTCTCGCCGTCGGTCTGCAGAACCTGGGAGAACAGCTCCAGTGCTGTGTTGTATTCTTTATTTTCATACAACTGGAATGCCTGTATGAGCGTGGCATTCTGGCTGTTTGTACCCCTGATGAGCAGGGCGGCATCAGGCTGGTAATAGATCTTGAATAAGCTGTCGTTCGAAATATTCGAATCAGGCCGCAGGAAATACAGCGACAAGGACGTAATGATGAGCAGCACAACGAATGATGCTGCGGCGATACGTGACAGTTTATGCCGCAAAATTGTGCGCAGGAGTCCGGGCTGTTTCTTGTTTTGTGTAAGGTCGTGGACCAGGTCAAGTTTTTTGCGTAATTCTATGACCTCGCTTTCCTGGATCGCTTCATCGATTTCCTGATGAAGTTCGAATTCGGCCATGAGTTCCGGGTCGTCCATGAGGTCCGCATCGAAGGCTTCGAGCTCCTCACCGCTCAACTCGCCGCTGAGCTTCCCGTCGATAAGTTCAAACAGATCTTTTTCTAATGTTTTCATTGTCTTTTTTTATTGAATTCAGGGTCGTTTTTTATCCTTTTTATCAGTATTTCTTTACATTGGAACTTCCGCTTTTTGGCGTACTTCTCGCTTCCGAACCCCATGACCTGTGAGATCTCCTGTAACGACTGCTTGGCAAAAAATAACCTCAGCACTTTCTGGCAATCCTCACTCAACGTAAGGAAATGCTTTTGATACAGTTTGAACCTCTCACCTTTGGGATCAAAAAATGATCCGTCAATCGGTTCGTCCACGGCTTCGAATTCGCCGTCTGCCTCCAGCTTTACACCGCTGGCTTTGCGCCTTTCAAGCTCCTTTAACCATAAGTTCTTGACAACTGCGTAAACAAATGTCTTAAAAGAGCATGTGATCGCAAAACTGTCATCGTTAACCCTGCGGTAAATAGCTATAATGGCTTCCTGAAAGACATCCCGGGCGTCATCATCATTGCCACTGTTGCTATTTACGAAGGCCTTTACTGAGGGGAAAAACTTCTTGTAGATGTACTCCAACGTATCGGAGTCATGCAATCGTATACCCTCCAGTAACGATTCTTCGATGTAATGCATCACAGTTCCAACTATTAATACTGATTTTTGAAAAAGGTAACCCTGTTTCAATAAAAATTTTTAAACTTTTTTTTATTTAAAAGGCTTAGTCAATGAAAATCAGTGTGATAGTTAATAATTATATTTCTGTTCAAAAGTAAATATACGACAAAAATAGACTTTTGTTCCACTATTCCTATAAAATGATCAATAAATTTATGGGTTGGAGAAAGCGATTTTTGGTAATTTTAACTTCATGAGGAAAAGACTGTTCAAATCATCCGGGGTTGTCTGTTGTCTGATACATTTATGTCTGTTTGGTCATTTTCAGGCCAGCGGACAGGAGGCCGGTGAAATTACCTTTATGTTTTATAATGTGGAGAATCTGTTTGACATTAAGGATGATCCGTTTACGGCTGATGAGGAATTCACCCCTGAAGGAGACAAGCGGTGGACCCGGGACCGGTATTATGGCAAGATCGACCGTATCGGGAGGGTGATCACTGCGGTGGGGGGATGGAGCATGCCGGCGATCGTTGGATTATGTGAGATCGAGAATGCCTCCGTTTTATATGACCTGGCCGGGCACAGGTTGCTCAAAAAGTACGATTATCATGTTATTCATAAGGAATCGCCTGACCAGCGAGGGATAGATGTAGCCCTGATGTACCGTCCCGATGTATTCAGTCCGATTGCTTCATCATGGGTACGCATCGATTTTGAGATGGACAGCAGCATGCGCACGCGGGATATCCTTTATTCGAAGGGTTCCGTTTTCGGGAAGGATACGCTGCACGTGCTTATTAACCACTGGCCATCGCGATGGGGTGGGGTGCAGGCCTCACAACCTAAAAGGATAGAAGTGGCACGGCATCTTAAAACGCTGACCGATTCACTTCTGTTGGCAGATCCCGCAGTGAATATCATTATAGCCGGCGATTTTAATGATACTCCGGCGGATTCCAGCATCTCGGTTATCCTGGGGGCAGTTCCGCCTGAGGAGGACAATGCAAGCGCACTCATCAACCTTTCAGTTAATTTTTCAGGCACACTAAAGTACAGGTCCGACTGGGAGGTCTACGACCAGATCATCGTTTCTGCCTCGGCCCTGGAGCTTGAGCATTCGGGCTTAGTGATCAGGGATGCTGACGTTTTCAGCGAGGGGTTTCTGCTTGATGACGACGAGAAATATCTTGGTCGGAAGCCATTCAGAACATATTCGGGCCCGCAATATCTTGGCGGATTCAGCGATCACCTGCCGGTATTTTTACGCTTTGGGCCTGTCAGGCCATAAGGGTCATCAAAGATGATCATGTGAAACTATCGGGGGGGGTGCTAATCTTTCCTGTGAAGTCCGCATTCCTTCAGCTCGGGGCGTTCCCACCACCACCTGCCTGCGCGAACATCTTCTCCCGGAGCGATCGCGCGTGTGCATGGCTGGCATCCTATGCTTGGAAACCCTTTGTCGTGCAGCAGATTATAGGGGATGTTGTTGGCTTTGATATAATCCCAGAGTTGTTTCTCCGTCCATTCCCTCAGCGGGTTGATCTTGATCAGGTTGAAGTTCTTGTCCCACTCAACAAGCTGCAGATCGTGGCGTGTTACCGATTGCTCGGCCCGCAATCCGCTGATCCATGCTTCGGCGCCGGCAAGTGCACGCCGCATGGGGAGGATCTTGCGGATATGGCAACATTCTTTCCTGTTCTCTATGCTTTCATAGAAGAGGTTGATGCCCTTGCTGTTCACCATGGCTTCAACATTGCGGGAAGAGGGAAAGAATACCTTTATGGCAATATCATACCTCTTATTTGTTTTATCCAGCAGGTCGAGGGTTTCAGGGAAGAGCCGGCCGGTATCCAGGGTGAATATGCTGATTTTGGAAGAGATTGCGGCAAGCATATGCGTGATCACCTGATCTTCGGCGCCAAGGCTGGTGGAAAATGTGATCTTATCCGCGTATTTTTCAGTAAAAAATGATAATACCTCCTCAGGACCTGCATTGGCAAAGCGCAAATTGTATTCTCCAATCTGTTTTTTGATCTCTTCGGAAAGCATAATAATCATATGATAAGAGTAGCAAAGGTAATAAATTAAATTAACTTTGAGTGCTTAACAGCAAAGCTAAGAACGCGGCTTATGGTCATTCATTTTATTGCTGTCGGGGGCAGTGCCATGCACAACCTGGCGCTGGCACTGCATCATAAAGGATATACAGTTACAGGGTCTGACGACGAGATATTCGAACCTTCACGCAGCAGGCTCGCAAAAT
>CAZHYA010000191.1:0-279 GCA_964536525.1 uncultured Bacteroidales bacterium
GTGAAGGACGACCCCGCGATCGATGCCCTGATCCTGCCGCTTCGCGACGGAATCACCCTGATCAGGTGGAAAACCCCCAATAAAATATGAGCCTGCATCCGGATCTCAGGTCTCATATCTCAATTACTCACTAATTCGTCTTGAACCTGTATTTTACCTCCTTCAGCTCTTCGTTGGCCTTTACGATCTTCTTTTTTAGGTCCTCCTTGTAGGCGATGGTCTTTTGCATTAGTTCCCCGTCGCCGGAGGCGATGATCTGGGCCGCCAGAATGCCTGCAT
>CAZHYA010000191.1:289-997 GCA_964536525.1 uncultured Bacteroidales bacterium
AGTGACCCTGAACAATGTCCAGGTGACAGATCCGGGGGTGGGCGTAGTGCTGGGCAGCTGCACGCCGGTCCTTGGTTCCAGCCTGCCGACCGTGGCTACCGGTATGCCGGGAGGCATCTGCACGATGGCCAGGAGCGAATCCAACCCGTCAAGGCTGGCCTTGATCGGCACACCGATCACGGGGATGGGTGTCATGGCTGCGATCACACCGGGAAGGTGCGCGGCCATGCCGGCTCCAGCAATGATCACCTTGATGCCATTTTTCAGCGCGTTCCTGGCAAACTTCTCCACCTCGTCGGGGGTGCGGTGCGCCGAGAGGGCATTGATCTCGAACGGGATCTCCATTTCATCCAGAAAAGCAGCGGCCTTCTACATCACCGGGAGGTCGGAAGTGCTGCCCATGATTATGCTTACAAGTGCTTTCATATGATTGCTGATTACTGGTTACTGATTGCTGCTTACTGGCTAATGGTTTCCGGTTGCCGGATATTGAACCAGTGAAATATAGCCGGAAACCAAAAGCTCGTCCTACAATGCAAAAATATCAATTATATTTGTATTACAATTACCCATCAACCACCGATAGCCATGAAGAAGATCAAGGTCCGCATCGTGTGCGAGCGGGTGGCGCTCGACACAAACATCTGGTCTGCCGTGGCCTGGGACGCCGCAGAGCGTGGCCTTGTGCGCGCCGAGGCGTTCGCGCGA
>CAZHYA010000191.1:1007-3910 GCA_964536525.1 uncultured Bacteroidales bacterium
CTCAGGGAAAGGGATATTGCAAAAGCTGTCGACCAGGTGGCGGAGATGATCAATGCCGAGCTGGCCGGCACCGATCCCATTTTTCTCTGCGTGCTGAACGGGGCCTTTATCTTTGCCTCCGACCTGCTGAAAAAGATCAATTTCGCCTGTGAGGTTTCTTTTGTGAAGCTTTCGTCATATGTAGGCACCAGGACCACCAGCGCGGTGAGGGAACTGATCGGCCTCGACAGGGTGCTCACCGGCCGCACCGTGGTGGTGGTTGAGGATATCATCGACACCGGCATCACCATGGATTATACCGTTAACAAGCTCAGGGAACTGGGTGCTGCCGATGTCAGGATCGCCACCCTCCTGCTGAAGCCGGAGGCTTTCAGGATGAACTACCCGATCGATTATGTGGGTATCGTCATCCCGAACAAGTTTATCGTGGGCTACGGGCTCGACTACGATGGCCACGGCCGCAACCTGCCCGATATATATAAGATCGTTGAGGAATAATCATGGGCAATTCAAACTTTGTTGACTATGTGAAGATAAACTGCCGGTCGGGCAGGGGAGGTTCGGGCTCGGCCCACCTCAGGAGGGAGAAGTTTGTCCCTAAGGGTGGCCCCGACGGCGGCGACGGCGGCAGGGGAGGGCATATTATCCTGCAAGGCAACGCACAGCTATGGACCCTGCTGCATCTTAAATTCACCAAGCATATCAAGGCCGACAGCGGCGAATCCGGGGGCAGGCAAACCAGTGCCGGCGCCAACGGCAAGGATGAGATCATTGAGGTGCCCCTGGGCACCGTGGCAAAACTGTCGGACAGCGATGAAATGATTTGTGAGATCACCGAAGATGGTGAGCGGCATATCCTGCTGGAAGGGGGGCGTGGCGGGCTTGGAAACGTGCATTTCAAGTCGCCCACCAACCAGACTCCCCGGTATGCGCAGCCCGGGGAACCCGGCCAGGAGTCGTGGATCACCCTCGAGTTGAAGCTGCTGGCCGATGTCGGGCTCGTTGGCTTCCCCAACGCCGGGAAATCAACGCTGCTGTCGGTGGTTTCCGCAGCAAAGCCTGAGATCGCCGACTATCCTTTTACCACCCTGAGGCCCAACCTGGGGATTGTACCTTACCGCGACCACCGCTCCTTTGTCATGGCCGACATCCCCGGTATCATCGAAGGCGCACACGAAGGAAAAGGCCTCGGACTGCGCTTCCTGAGACATATTGAAAGGAATTCCCTGCTGCTGTTCATGGTACCTTGCGATACGAACGACATTTCGGAAGAATATCATATCCTGCTGAATGAACTGGAGAAGTATAACCCGGAATTGCTCGACAAGCAGAGGATCCTGGCCATCACCAAAACCGACATGATCGATGAGGAATTGCAACATGAAATAGAAGGGGAACTTCCCGACATTCCTTACGTATTCATCAGCTCCGTGGCCCAGAAAGGGCTGGCGGAACTAAAAGACCTGATCTGGGATAAACTCAATGGCTGATTTGATCGAAACCCTCATACAATGGGACCGCGATTTGTTCCTGGCCCTGAACGGAGCCAGTAATGATCTCATGGATTTTATCATGTGGTGGGCCAGCGACAGGTACATCTGGATCCCCGTTTACGCCCTGCTCCTCTACCTCCTCTGGAGGCAGTACAGGGGCAGGATCTGGCTGGTGGTCTTTTTTGCCGCCCTGCTGGTCTTCCTCAGCGACCAGATATCGGTTCACCTTTTCAAGGATGTGGTGCAACGGCTGCGGCCCTGCCATGAACCGGCCCTGCAAGGGATGGTGCACATCGTCAACAACAAATGCGGGGGGCTCTATGGCTTCTATTCATCCCATGCCTCCAACATCTTTGCCGTTGCCGTTTTCTTTCTTTCCCTTTACCGTGGAAAGAATCCGTGGATGATCGGTGCGGTCGTCCTCTGGGCATTGTTCATCTGCTATAGCAGAATATACCTCGGCGCGCATTATCCGGGCGATATAGTAGCCGGTGGCCTTGCAGGCTCCCTCCTGGGTTGGATGCTGGCCAGGTTCCTGAAAAACCTGATAAAGCGGCAAACCATCTCATCCCATCCTGCCGATGGTGAGCATAAGGCCCACTAATCCTCCTCGGGGTTGATCAATTTATCAACCTCCTCTTTCAGGGCCTTATTATCTTCCCTGAGCCCTTCGATCTCTTTTTCAAGGCGCCCGATCTCCTTTTTATCCTTTTCCCCTTCTTTGGCCAGTTGCTGGATCGAGCCTGCCATCTCTTTCTTTTCCTCGAGATGTGCTTTTATCTCTGCTTCAAGTTTCTGGATCTCCTTGCGGGCGTTGCCAAGTTCCTTTTTGGTCTGTTCACATTCCTTCCTTGATTTGTCGAGATCGGCTTCCAGCCGGCTGATGTTGTTAATATATGCAGTGAGCCTGGTCCTGATGATATCGAATTCTGTTGTGATTGCCATGGCAGTGATTTTTTTTGGATTTATTGATGGATGATGATCTCCTTGCCTGCCACGATGAGGTCAGGATCATTGATCCCATTGTCGGCGGCGATCTTCGGAAACAGATTCCCGTTGCCAAGGTAATTCCTGGCAATATCGTAAAGGGTTTCACCCTCTTTGATCACGTGGGTGGTCTGCTTGGGAGTGGCAGCCTCTATCTGCGCCATCAGCTCTGATTCTTTGGCTTTCATTTCAGCCACGCTAATCTTGAGTTGCTGGTTTTCAGAGGTGAGGGTCTGAATGGTAGTCTCGTAAGCGGCCATCTTCTGTTCGTCTTCTTTCGATGTGCCGGCCGGACCGGCCGTTCTCGCGCAGCAGTCCGGCCAGGATCAGGGCCTGTTGCGAACACAAGCCCACCCCGCGCTCCAGCCCCCGCCAGGGGTCGGTGAACTCAAAGGCCCGGAAGGACGGGGCCAGGCGGCCCAG
>CAZHYA010000191.1:3920-5283 GCA_964536525.1 uncultured Bacteroidales bacterium
GCCAGGAAGTAGGGCAATAATAAGGCCAGCAAGGCGATAAAAAACAGGATAATGAAGATCAAACTGGTCATTTTTTGCTTCCTGAATGCTCCAGCCGCTTTGTTCAGCGACCAGTATGCAGCCAGGTCGGTCTTGCATGAAGGGCAGGTGACAGTGCCGGCCTCCAGCCCTTTGTGGTTACAAATAGGACAATCCATAGTTCAGGGTTTGTTTGGGTTAAATACGGAAGGAGATAAATATACGATATATTGAGGTCGTTTGCAAGTATTTGTATGAGAGACACCCTGAAGAAATACTAAATCATAAATGCTGAAGGCTATAGAAATGGTAAATTTCAGGCTAAAAGGCTTCCAGTAGGTTTCTTTTCACTTTGATCTCGTTACCATTGCGTCGAATATTCGGGTCAGTTCAATTGCTTCCCTCACCAGAAAAGCCCTTTCCATTTCCAGCATTTCATTTTCGTACATATCCAGCAAACGTAAAAACAGCATACACTCCTTGGCTTCCTTACGACATATCATGCTTCGGTATGTGAAGTCCTTCCTGCTCATTGCTTCGCCGGCTTCAATAGAATTGGCTGCAACAGATCCCGAAGCCCTGATCAGTTGTTTCCCGTCTTCAATATTCGCCCTGGTCTTCATGATCTTTTTCATGAATGACCGGATACTGACTGCAAATTTCCGGGTCCGCTCCTCAAGGTCAGGTTTCGTTTCAACGGTAATAATATCTTTTTCTTCCATCATTTCTTTGTTTGTTTAATAATCCACCTAATATATTAATACCCAAAATCCGAAAAGGTCACACCCTCTGCCACACTTTTTTTGATCCAGTAACCTTAAAACATTTGATTTTTGTTTGGATTTGGGGTTTAGGATTTAGCATTTCTTCATGATCAGGATTAAGCGTTTAGAATTCATAAAGCTTTATCTTTGTTCCATGGAACCCCGCCATCATCAGATCATCACTGCCTCATGGGTGAGCATTGCAGGCAACGCCCTGCTCTCGGTCATGAAGATCACGGTTGGGCTCCTTGCCGGCAGTATGGCCGTGGTGGCCGACGGGGTGGATTCGGCCAGCGACATACTTACCTCCGTCATCACCCTCATCACAGCCCACATCATGAGCCGGCCGCCCGACATCAAGTACCCGTACGGTTATGAACGCGCCGACACGGTTGCTTCAAAGGCACTCTCCTTTGTCATCTTTTTTGCCGGTGCCCAGCTGGCGATCACCACCTTAAGTAAACTCATCGAGGGGGGGCAGGAGGAGGTGCCTGACATCTTTGCCATATGGGTGATCATTGCTTCCATCATTGGCAAACTCCTTCTTGCACTCTACCAGTTCAGGGTTGGTAAGAAGACCG
>CAZHYA010000192.1:0-5270 GCA_964536525.1 uncultured Bacteroidales bacterium
CTATCGTGGGCCGCAAGAACGAGCTGGAGCGCATTGCACAGATCCTCAGCAGAAGGAAAAAGAACAACCCGAACCTCATCGGTGAACCGGGCGTGGGCAAGTCGGCCATCGCTGAAGGCCTTGCCAGCCGTATTGTTGAACGCAAGGTGAGCAGGGCCTTGTTCGGTAAAAGGATCATCACCCTCGACCTGGCCTCGCTGGTGGCAGGCACCAAATACCGCGGACAGTTTGAGGAAAGGATGAAGGCGGTGCTCAACGAACTTGAGAAAAACCCCGATATCATCCTCTTTATCGATGAGATCCATACCATCGTAGGCGCCGGCAATGCCTCCGGATCGCTCGATGCCTCCAACATGTTCAAGCCGGCCCTTGCCAGGGGCGACATACAATGTATCGGAGCCACAACCCTCGACGAGTACAGACAGTATATCGAAAAAGACGGTGCCCTGGAGAGGCGTTTCCAGAAGGTGCTGGTGGATCCTACCAGCCCTGACGAGACCATAGAGATCCTCAATAACATCAAGGAAAAATACGAGGATCATCACCTCGTGAAATATACCGATGAAGCCCTGAAAGCCTGTGTAACCCTCACCAACAGGTATATGAGCGACCGTTACCTCCCTGATAAGGCCATCGATGCCATGGATGAGGCCGGATCGCGCGTGCACATCACCAACATCCATGTCCCTGCCGGGATCATCGACATCGAAACACGGATTGAAGAGGTCAAGGACAAGAAGACAAAGGCCATCAACAGCCAGAAGTTTGAAGAAGCGGCTGAATACCGCGACATGGAACGCACCCTGAATGCCGATCTGGAAAAAGCCAAGAAAGCCTGGGAGGAAGAATCCAGGATCCATCGCGAGATCGTGTCGGAAGACAATGTGGCTGAGGTCGTCGCCATGATGACGGGCATACCCGTGCCGCGTATCGCCACCAACGAAAGCGACCGTCTGATGAACATGGAAAAAGACATGGCCGGGTCAGTGATCGGCCAGGACGATGCCATCATCAAGGTGGTGAAGGCCATCCGCAGGAACAGGGCCGGGCTTAAGGATCCCAACAAGCCCATCGGGACTTTCATCTTTCTCGGTCCTACCGGAGTCGGGAAAACCCATCTTGCCAAGGTGCTGGCCAAATACCTCTTCGACACTGAAGAAGCACTGGTAAGGATCGACATGAGCGAATACATGGAGAAATTTGCCGTCTCAAGGCTGGTTGGCGCCCCTCCGGGATACGTAGGTTACGAAGAAGGCGGTCAGCTCACCGAGAAGGTCAGGAGAAAACCATACTCTATAGTGTTGCTCGATGAAATAGAAAAAGCCCACCCGGATGTTTTTCACCTGCTCCTGCAGGTGCTCGACGACGGAGTGCTCAC
The DNA here is from genome assembly GCA_964536525.1 of uncultured Bacteroidales bacterium. GTDB lineage: Bacteria > Bacteroidota > Bacteroidia > Bacteroidales > B18-G4 > B18-G4. The sequence continues at coordinate 1,379 of CAZHYA010000192.1, forward strand.
CGACAGCCTGGGACGCAGGGTCGACTTCAAGAATACCATCGTCATCATGACATCCAATATCGGATCGCGTCAGCTGAAGGATTTCGGACAGGGTGTGGGATTTACCACCGAGGCCAAAAAGGCAAGCAGGGCCACCTATGCGAAGGGAGTGATTGAAAATGCACTCAAAAAATCATTCGCTCCGGAATTCCTGAACAGGATCGACGATGTGGTGATCTTCGAAAACCTTGAAAAGGAATCCATCTACAAGATCATTGAAATTGAACTGAAACAACTCTACGAGAGGATCCATGGCCTTGGATACAAGATCAAGATCAGTAAGAAGGCCAAAGAACAGATCGTGGAGAAAGGCTGGGACCCGCAGTTCGGGGCAAGGCCGCTGAAGAGGGCCATACAGAAATATGTGGAGGATGTGCTGGCCGAAGAACTCATCAGGCACAAACTTTCCAGTAACGACACGGTTAACCTCGACTACGACGAAAAGAAGGACCAGATGAAGGTTAAGATCACCAAGCAAGCGGCGGCCGAAGAAAAATAATCTGCCTCATTAGCTTCCTGATACACCGATTAGTTATTTCCACTGTCCGGAATATCTTGATCAGTTCTAATGTTTCGGACAATACCTTTATTGTCAATTTGATGTGGAAACAGTTGAACTGCATTTTAATTTACGGTTTTCATTTTTTTGTTGCTTATTATATCTTTGCAGGCTCAAATAAATATAAATCATGGAAAAGGATAAAATAGAAAGCGGTGGGGAATTCCTCATCAAGGAAACCAGGGCAGAAGACATCTTCATCCCTGAAGACATGAATGAGGAGCAGAAGATGATCATTCAAACCTGCGAGGATTTTCTCGAAACCGAAATATTTCCCATTCTCGACAGGATCGACAGCCAGGAGGAAGGGCTGATGAGAAACCTTATCTACAAGGCCGGCGAACTTGGCCTTCTCGGCATCTCCCTGCCTGAAGAGTTTGAAGGCTTTAATCAGGATTTTGTCACTTCCATGCTGGCCAGCGATGCCATGGGAGCCGGTTATTCTTTTTCCGTGGCCTACTCTGCCCATACAGGCATTGGTACGCTACCCATCCTCTATTATGGCAACGAGGAGCAAAAGCAGCGTTACCTGCCCAAGTTGGCATCAGGCGAATGGGCCGCCTCCTACTGTCTTACTGAGCCCAATGCGGGTTCCGATGCCAACTCGGGAAAGACCAGGGCGGTGCTGTCGGACGACGGGAAACATTATATCCTCAACGGACAGAAGATGTGGATCACCAACGGAGGCTTTGCCGACATACAGACCGTGTTTGCCAAGATCGACAACGACAGGGTTTACAGTGCCTTCATTGTCGAAAAGAACTGGCCCGGCGTGGTGATCAACCCCGAAGAGCGCAAGATGGGGATCAAGGGATCATCCACTGTGCAGATATTTTATAACGATGTGAAGGTCCCGGTTGAAAACCTCCTCGGCAAAAGGGGTGGCGGCTTCAGGATCGCACTGAACATCCTGCACATGGGCCGCATCAAGCTGGGCGGTACCGTTCTTGGTGCCTCCAGGAGGGCGATCTCTCAATCGGTGCAGTATGCCAATGAACGTAAACAATTCGGACAGCCGATATCCGCCTTCGGAGCCATCAAACATAAGCTCGCCGAACAGGTGGTCCGTACATTCATCACCGAATCGGCCGTATACCGTGTAAGCAAAAATATCGACGAGGCTGCAGATAAGCTCATGGCTGAGGGTAAAGAGAAACCGCAGGCCACGATCGAAGCGATTGCCATGTATGCCATCGAAGCAGCGCTGCTGAAGGTATTCGGATCAGAAGCACTCAACTATGTAGTGGACGAAGCCGTGCAGATCTTTGGCGGTATGGGCTTCTCGGCCGAGACCGATATAGACCGGGCATATCGCGACTCACGCATTAACAGGATATTCGAAGGCACCAACGAGATCAACAGGCTGCTGGTGGCCGATACCACGATAAAGAAGGCCCTGCGGGTCGGGTTCGATGTGGTTCGCTACGCGCATCATGTGGTCAAGGAATCCGACAGGGAAGCTGAAGATACTGTCGCTTCCCTCAGCTGCTACGAGGAAAAACAGCAATGTACGCGTAATTTCAAGAAGGCCGTGCTTTTCCTTCTTGGCGTGGCCACCGATGCCTTCCAGAAAGAGCTTTTCAATGAGCAGGAGGTGCTCTGCAATATCTCCGATGCCATCATGCAGACCTATGCGGCCGAATCAACCATGCTCAGGGTGAAGAAAATGGAGGAAAGTGGTTATGAAAAATTCTCACCCATATACCGGGATATTCTCGATATCGTGATCTATGATGCCGCCGACATCATCCGTAAAGCGGGCTATGATGCCATAAACTCCCTGCCTGATGAGATTACTGAGAAGGAAGTTATGCTGCAGCGTATCGACCTTTTCACAAAGGTCAGTCCGGTGAATGTTAAGGCTGCGCGCCGCAGGATCGCCGACAAGCTGATCGATGATAACAGGTACAGCTTTTAATAATCAAATTTACTTCAGAATACTTTTCGCCACGACCAGCCTGTTCACCTGGTTGGTGCCTTCATAGATCATGGATAGCTTGGCGTCGCGCATCATCTTTTCAACAGGATGGTCCTTCGAGTATCCTTCTCCTCCCATCACCTGAACGGCATCGGCAGTGACTTTCATGGCCATGTCGGTAGCATGGTATTTGGCCATGGCCGATAGTTTTGAGAAATCCCTCTGCCCGGTATCATATGCCCATGCGGCTTTCCAAACCAACGTTTTTGACGCTTCGATCTCCGTGGCCATGTCGGCGAGCATGAAAGCGATCACCTGTTGCGCAGCAATGGGCTTTCCGAACTGTATGCGATTTTTGGCCCACTCGCGGCTGTGGTCATAGGCTGCCCTTGCATTGCCCAGTGCGGCGGCGGCAACTCCCGTACGCGTCCTGTCAAAGGTCTTCATTGCAATGAGAAAGCCATGCCCCTCCTGCCCCAGCAGTGCGTCGAGCGGCATCTCCACATCGTGGAACTTGATTTCGTTCTGTACCGAGGCCCGCTGTCCCATCTTCTGAAGCCTCGGCAGGATCTCTATGCCCGGCAGGTTGGCCGGTATGATAAAGGCCGATAAGCTTCTGGATCCCCTTTCAGGGTCGGTCATGGCAAATACCGTGATGAATTCTGCCACTTCCGCATTCGTAATGAATCGCTTATGGCCGTTCAGGATGTACTTGTCGCCCTTTTTGATGGCTGTGGAGCGGATGCCCTGAACATCAGAGCCGGCATTGGGCTCGGTGAGCGCATAGGCAGCAACAGCCTTTTTCTCGTACATCTCGCCATAGATCTTTTTCTTCTGCTCTTCGGTGGCCGCCAGGAAGGTTGGTGTGAGGGCGAGGGTGCTGGCATCAATGCAGATACCAATGCCGGTGCAGCCGTAACCCATCTCCTCCGAAGCCAGTGAGCTCTCGAAAATGGAAAAGCCATTGCCTCCATACTCAACCGGCAAAGAACCGTTGATGATCTTTTCGTCATAGGCCGCCTTGACGATTTCCCATGGAAATTCGGAAAGTTCATCCCATTTCATGCGTTGCGGGATAATCCAGCGTTCGGTGAAATCCTTGTACTTCTCAATGATCTCAAGGTGTTTTTTTTCCAGTTCGAAGCCTATCATAAATGTCTGTTTATTAATGGGGTTAATAATTCTTGAAGATAATGATCGCTATACCCCTGCAAGATAGGAAATTTTTTTTAAATATGTACAAGCGACCGGCTCACAGCTCCCTTTTGAAGGCATGATACAATGATCAACTCATGGCCGACTGATGAAGGAGCCACCACATGGATGCGTGCTGGGGGATTGTAAAATGAGCAGAATCTAGTCGATGATGGGATCCT
>CAZHYA010000193.1:0-5263 GCA_964536525.1 uncultured Bacteroidales bacterium
GTTGAAGGTGTAGGGTTCCACGTCGACCCGCACGGGCGTAAGGCCCAGCAGGGCGATCACCTCGGACGTGGCAATGAAGGTGTAGGGCGAGGTGATGACCTCGTCGCCGGGCTTCAGCCCGAGGGCCATCATGGCCACCTGCAGGGCGTCGGTGCCGTTGGCGCAGGGGATCACATGTTTCACTCCCAGGTAGGCTTCCAGGTCGGCCTGGAAGGCATGCACGGCAGGGCCGTTGATAAATGCACATGAATCGATCACCTCCTGTATGCCGGCATCGATCTCTTCCTTGATTTTCAGGTACTGGCTGCGCAGGTCAACCATCTGTATTTTTTTCATGCTGTATGGTATATTACTGTTAATTTATTAACGACTGAAACGGGCTGCAAATTTATGTAATAATTACAGGCTGGCGAGGAAGAATTGTTATAAATTAAATGCGGGTTCCGGGTTCCGGGAAATGTTAAGTGTTGAGTGTTGAGTTCTTAGTTTTGAGTTATGGTTTATTTTACTCCGGAAAATAACCGCTTAGCCAAACCATTTAACCATTTAACACTGAAACCATGAAACAATCTCCTTGATTTTTCGTTATTTTGTTGCACCATGAAAAAACTGATACGCCCAATACTGATCATCTGCCTGCTTCTTCCTGTTTTCGTTGCCTCCGGGCAGGTCAACGTCAGGGATTCGGTCATCAACACCCCGCTGGTTTATGGTGCATACGGATTCCATATCCTCGGCGGCGATATCGCCGATCGTTATGGCCCCTCCAGCACCATCGGTGCGGGGTTGGGTTTCAAGACCAGTAAGAACGTGTATTTCGGTGTGGAATACAATTACCTCTGGGGCGGCAGGGTGAAAGGGGGGAACGAGATCCTGAAGGACATCCTCACCAGCGACGGGCAGATCATCGGACAGGGTGGCGAATATGCCATTTTCCAGTATTTCCTGCGTGGCCACACGCTCTGGGGGCAGGCAGGAAAACTTTTTCCGGTGCTGTCGCCCAATCCCAATTCCGGCATCATGGTCAAACTGGGTGTAGGTTACATTCAGCACAGGATGTTTGTGGGCGTGCAGGAAAATACCGCTCTTCAACTCAGCGGCGACTATAAGAAAGGCTATGACCGCCTTACCTCCGGGTTTGGTCTGAACCAGTCGATAGGATACCTCTTCCTCGGCGATTCACGCATGTGGAACTTCTATGCGGGCTTTGAGTTTTCCCAAGCCTGGACGAAGAACAGGCGCGACATGAACTTCGACACCCGGCAAAAGGACGATTCGCAGCATCTCGACCTGTTCTACGGCATCAAGATCGGCTGGGTCATTCCGCTTTACCGTCGCGCGCCCACAGGTTATTACATTAACTAGCACCTGGCATGTCAATCCTCTACAATCTCGGAATTGCCATATATACCGTAATGATCCGTATTGCAGCCATGTTCGGAGGCAAAGCCGCGAAATGGGTCCGCGGACGCAAAGGCTGGAAGGTGGCTGTGGCAGATGCTTTTGATGAGCATGATCAGGTGGCCTGGTTCCATGCTGCATCACTGGGCGAATTTGAACAGGGCCGCCCGGTCATGGAACGCTTCCGCCGTGATCATCCTGCATATAAGATCCTGCTTACATTCTTTTCCCCTTCGGGGTACGATCAGAAGAAAGATTATGATGGTGCCGACAAGGTGTTGTATCTGCCGCCCGACTGTCCTGCGAAGGCAAGGTATTTCGTCGAAACCATCAGGCCGTCCGTGGCCATATTCATCAAGTATGAATTCTGGTACAACTACCTGCACGAGCTCAACAGGCAGGGGGTGCCGGTCGTTTTCATTTCTGCGCTTTTCCGTGCAAATCAGCCTTTCTTCAGGTGGTATGGCGGTTGGTTCCGGAAACGGCTGAGCAGGATCGACCATTTTTTCGTGCAGGATGAGGACTCTGCCATGATGCTCGGGAGCATAGGGATCGGGAAGACTACCGTTAGCGGCGATACCCGTTTCGACCGCGTGGCGGATATCCTTTCAGGGAAAACCGAAAACAAGAGCATCGAAGCATACTGTTCGGGCAATAAAGTGCTGTTAGCCGGGTCGACCTGGCCTCCGGATGAAGACATCCTGGCTGGAGTGATCAGTAAATTTCCCGATCTGAAGCTGATCGTCGCTCCGCATGAAGTGAAGGAAGAACGCATCAAACAGCTTATTGAAACCCTTGGCACCGATGCAGCCAGGTACACGACCGATGAGCCCGGCGATTGGATCAATAAGCAGGTGCTGGTCATCGACACCATAGGGATCCTGTCGGGAATATACCGTTATGCCGACATCGCCTATATCGGCGGGGCTTTTTTAACGGGTTTGCATAACATACAGGAGCCGGCCGTGAACGGCATGCCGGTGATCTTCGGGCCGCGGTACCACAAGTTCAGGGAGGCCGTCGACCTGGTCAGGGCCGGCGGGGCATTCAGCATTGCAGGCAGCGAAGAACTGCAGAATATCATTGCGCTGCTGCTGGAAGATGAGACGAAATACCACAGAGCATGCACCGTCAGTGAGCGCTATATGCTGGAACAAAGAGGGGCCACGGAGAAGATCATGGAAGGGCTGAAGCCGTATGTTTCATGAGTGCAGGCTACTGCCTGATGAATTTTGAATTGTAAACCTTTTTCCCGTCGGAAATACTGATAAAGAACAGGCCTGCGCGATAGCCCGACAGATCGATCTCGATCTCCTTCCTGAAGAACCCCTCAGCCATGGTCTTCCCCTCGGCATTGATGATCCTCATCCGGCATGGGTTATTACCCGGCCTGATCTCTTCTATCCTCAGCCTTCCATCGGCCGGATTCGGATAAAGACGGTAACGGGATGCGAAGTCATCCCTTTCTATCATCCCGACGGTGGAACAGTCATGTACCAGGTCGAATTTTGTCTGCAGGGTGTCGATGGGCTCGATGCCCTGCCCGTTCTTTGTCCTCACTGACACCACAAGCGACGGGCTTCCGAAGGTGTCGGCAGGCTGGGCCACTTTCACGAAGGCAAACAGCGATGAAGTCCCGTTTGCGGTGCAGCGGGTATCGGCACCAACCGTCTTGGCTCCCTGCAGGGCTGCCATCAGCTTGCAGGCAAGGTCGCCTCCGGCATCCAGGAACCTGGCTTCCATGGAGTCGAGGATCTCCTGCCCGAGCAGGATGTTACCCTGTATGGAATAGTTCGGGCCGGTGATGTGGTTCTTGTAATTGTTGGTGGCGCTTCCCGTGTGTGCGGCCGATTCGGGCGAACCCTCCACAAAGGCCACGATGCCGTATTGCCTGATCTGTGGCTGCCCTGTAACATCATTGTCGATGAGCCACTGGATGATCTGCGACGGCGTTTCGCCCATGTTCATCCTTTCCCTGGCATTGGCCTGGTTGGTGGGATCGTAATAGGCCTGGGTGTTGATGGCACCCACACCCGGGGAAAGTTCCCCCAGGAAATCATCGGCGTAGCCGGGAAAATTGTCCATGTCGACGCAGGAAGCCCCCGCACTGCCCACCTCGCCGGTCAGGGTGTCGATGGCTACGATGGAAAAGGTGTCCTGGGCATCCGTCACTGAAATCAACAGACTGAAAATAAACAGGGTGGTTAGCAGGTTTTTCATGGATCGGGTCATTAGGTTAAGCGTAAAGGTAAATATAATCTTTCAATGATCGTCGGCCGGGATGATGAAAGCAGGGTGACAAGGTAGCATAAGGTTAATGGTGGGAGATTGAACGTGGTCTCAATTATATCAATGGAAATGCAGCCAGTCGATGCCCATTGGCAGATCCTCCCCACCGTGGAGCAGCAGCCAAAGTTCATGGAACCATATAACAAAATAAAATATTTGCTACATTTGCCTGAACTCACTTATCTTAAAACTTATCGACTATGACACTTCTCATCAAAAAGGTGAATCGCGTTGCTGCGGGCGACAACATCATCTACCTCGTAAAGAACATCAAGGACCTTCACCTGAGCAAGCTCACACGTGAGGAACAGGACTATGTCCGCAAGAAATACAAGAAGGACAATAAAGACCTTGTTTCCATCAACAGGCTCAACCAGTGGATATTTGTCCATTTTGTCAACAGGAAGCGTCCTGAATATAAAAAACTTGAGGAACTGCGCCGAACCGGCAGCAAGCTTTGTGGCTGGCTCAACAATCATAAAGCCGAAAGTGTCACACTTATAGACTTTACGGCAAAGGCCAGCCTGGTGATGGCTTTTGTTGAGGGCATAGGCCTGTCGTCGTACCAGTTCCTGAAATATAAGAAAGACAAGGAGGATGCATTCACTTTTTCTGAGCTTAAAATTTCGGCCCACTCCGTCAAGAAGGAGGATGTTGTATCACTCAATCTGGTTATCGATGCCGTGAACAAATGCCGCGACATGGTTAATGAGCCGGTGTGTGAGCTCAATGCCGAGAAACTTGCCGAAACGGTGAAGGAGATGGGGATATCCTGTGGGGCTCGCGTAGAAATCATGGGCCGCAAGAAGCTTGAGTCGCTGAAGATGGGCGGCCTGCTGGCCGTGAATAAGGGCAGTTATGATCCGCCGACCTTTACCATCATGGAATGGAAGCCCATTGAACCCGTCAACGATAAGCCTTATGTGCTTGTAGGCAAGGGAGTGGTTTACGACACGGGCGGTTTGAACATCAAGACCGGCAAATACATGGAAAACATGAAGAGCGATATGGCCGGTGCAGCCACCATGGCATCGGTGTTATATGCCATTGCCATGTCGCGCCTCAATGTGCATGTGATCGCCCTGCTGCCGGCCACCGACAACAGGCTCGACGGCAATGCCTATGCCAGCGGCGACGTGATCACCATGCATAACGGCATGACCGTTGAGGTGATCAATACCGATGCCGAAGGGAGGATGATCCTCGCCGACGCCCTCAGCTATGCCAAAAACTACTACCCGGCTTTGGTGATCGATGCTGCTACGCTGACAGGCTCTGCAGCCAGGGCCATCGGAAAATATGGCATCGTGGCCATGGAGGCCGGGGCCGAAGCGCCAATGGCGAAGTTGAAGGAATCGGGGGAGGCTGTTTATGAACGCATTGCCGAGTTTCCCTTCTGGGAAGAATATGGCGAGCTGATCAAGTCGAACATCGCCGACATCAAAAACCTTGGCGGATCGGATGCCGGCATGATCACGGCCGGGAAATTCCTTGAGAAATTTACCGATTACCCCTTCATCCATCTCGATATCGCCGGACCGGCATTTTTCGATAAGAAAGAACATTACCAGCC
>CAZHYA010000194.1:0-5263 GCA_964536525.1 uncultured Bacteroidales bacterium
TTCCGAACGGATCGCCACACTGCGGTTGCCAAAGACATCCTCTGCCCAGACTTCACAGAACCAGCGTTCGCCGGGACTCGTGCTCGCCTCAGAGACAAGCGGTCCCACAGCTCCGGTGACAGCGGTGGACGTACCAGTAACCGTGCTCTGCACGTACCATTGGTAATAGTAGGCCCACACGTCTCCTTCCGGATCGCTAGAACCGCTCGCGGTACAAACCAGAAGGTCTTCCGTATACGGGTCTATAGGTCTGACGGTGACAGTCGGAGGTGTCGGTGGCAGGTTGCCCACGGCAGAGCTGGACTTTCTGAAGGAAGGACAGTCGGTTGAGATCTCCTTCCATGCCGAGACCGAGTCGGTGATCGCCTGTGAGCTGCCTGCTTATGTGACCCTGCAGATCACCTATACCGAGCCCGGCGAGCGGGGCAACACTGCCACCAACGTGATGAAGGATGCCACCATGGAGACCGGCGCCACAGTCAAGGTGCCGCTGTTCATCAATACCGGCGACCTCATCAGGGTCGACACCCGCACGGGCGAATATTCTGAAAGAGTTAAAGCATAGACCCACTGACGGATAAAAGATTTACTGCTGCGGCCTGCGCTCCGGATAACAGGCCGCAGGAATAATAGCCAAAACATGAAATTCCCCGAATCACAAAGCCTGAAGACACTCAGCGTCTTCCTCAACGCCCGCTATATCGGTGATCCCGAACATCAGGTCACGGGCATGAACGAGATCCACATGGTGGAAAGCGGCGACCTGACCTTCGTCGACCACCCCAAGTATTACAGCAAGGCACTCGGCTCGGAGGCCACCACCATACTCATCAACAAGGAGGTGGAATGCCCTGCAGGCAAGGGGCTGATCATCTCCGACGACCCTTTTGCCGACTTCAACAGGATAGGGAAGCACTTCAGGCCTTTCGAGCCCGCCACGGGCATGATCAGCCCGTCGGCAGAGATCGGCGAGGGCACCCTGGTCCAGCCGGGAGCCTTCATCGGCAACCATGTGAAGATCGGCAGGAACTGTATCATCCATGCCAATGCGGTGATCTACGATCACTGTATCCTCGGCGACGAGGTGGTGCTGCACTCAGGCTCCGTGATCGGTGCTGATGCTTACTACTTTCAGAAGCGCCGGGGCGAAACGCTCAAATTCAACACCATCGGAAGGGTGATCCTGGGCAACCACGTGGAGGTGGGTGCCAACACCACCATCGACAAGGGCGTGACCGGCGATACCACCGTGGGCGACTATACCAAGTTCGACAACCACGTGCAGGTTGGACACGACACCCATATCGGCAGGTTCTGCCTCATCGGGGCTTTTACCGCCATCGCCGGCGTGAGCAGGATAGAAGACAACGTGATCCTGTGGGCCAGCGTGGTGGTCGACAAAGACCTGGTGATCGGCGAAGGGGCGGTTATGCTGGCCACTTCAGGCACCGACAAATCGCTGGAAGGCGGAAAGACCTATTTCGGCCGTCCGGCCATGGAAGCGCGAAAGGCATGGAAAGAGCTCGCGCTCATCAGGAAACTTCCCGAAATATGGGAAAAAGTGAAGAACCTGTAGCGGAACGAGCAACAAGCAATAGTAGATACTGGATACTTGATCCTGGATCCTGGATGACAGATGCCAGATGAATGATTATTGCTTAAAGATTAGTGATTATTGTAGAATGAATCCCGCGTCCTGGATACCCGATGCCAGATGTGCCCGACGCCTCATCCTCAACTTTTAAATGACAACTTTGTCATTTCGAAGGAGCAGAGCGACTGAGAACTAAGCGAAGCGTTTTCACGAACGAAGTGAGTAAATCCCCTTGCTTTGAAGTTAAAGCTCCATTATTCATAAAGCTCTGGAATCCCTCGTATATAGGCTTTTGGGAAAATAACGAGTATTTTCGCCGGACACCACTAGTTCAAAGTTCAGATTTCAGATTTCAGATTTCGGATTCCCTGTCTTCTTTTCCCCTGCCGGTATGGTACAGGTCGAGTGAAACAAGGATCCCGATAAATCCCCAGAAAGGTACGGAAGCCTTGTCGGTGTCGAGGAAGTTGTTCAGCAGCCCGTGGGCAAAGTACGACATCAGCCCCAGAAAGATCACCAGGCTGATCAGCTTCACCTCTTTCGATTCGGCACGCCGGTAAACGCGCAGGCCGGTCACCGATGCCGCAATGATGACGGCCAGGAAGGTCAGCATTCCCAGCACACCCGATTCCGAGAGCGGCCCTATATATTCGCTGTGGGCGTTGCCCATGTCGCCGGCGTTGGTGCTGATGATGGTTTTCTCCTTCGACCGCTGGAAAGGAGCATAAACGAACTGGTAGGTGCCGGGCCCCCAGCCCCAGAACGGCCGCTCGTGATACAGACGGATGGCACAGTTCCAGCGGTTGATGCGCTCCAGGTTGGAAGCATCAGACGAGATGTTGGAGATCGACTGGATGTGCTCTACAAAGTCGGTCGACGAATCCTGCTTGTTGCGCTCCAGCCTGTCGATAAGCTGGAAGGAGAACATGTAAAACAGAAATGCCAGGACCACAGTGCCGGTTAGCACCCACGTGAATTTGATCCTGAAGGCGATAATGCCATACACCAGCAAGGAGAAGGCCAGGCTGATCCATGCGGCACGGCTGTATGAGAAGATGATGCCCACGATCAGTATGACCAGGATCACCAGGCTGGCGATGCGCTGCGAATTGGTGTAGTTACGGCTGAGTGTGAAACCCGTGAAAAAAGGAATGAAGAGGGCGATCACCGCACCATAGGCCGTATGGTCGTTGTAGAAGGGCTTCATCACCATGTTGCTCGAAGGCTTGTCGAATCCATAGCCTGCATGGTTGATCAGCGTATACAAGATAACCAGCAGGAGGGGGATCGCATAAAGCCAGTTGAAACGTTTTATGTTTTTGATATCCCTGAACAGCAGGATCCCGATGAAATAGAAGGGCACGACGAACCATAGCCTGGCCACAAGGAACTTGAACGACACCAGAGGGATCTCGCTCGTGATGGTGGTGATGGCGATCCAGGCAAGGTTGAGAAGGATGAAGATGCTGACCGGATGCCTGACGATCTTCTTCGAAAAGCCCCCATCATAAAAAAGCTTGAGGATGAAGACCACCAGCACGCCGAGCATGAGCGGCTCGCTGGGCAGGCTGATGCCCACGCCAAGCTCCGGGTCCTTATAGTTGACGGCAATGGGCGTGAGAAAGGTGATGATAAGGATAAGCTTGTCGAGCGAGAAAATGTAAAGAAACAGAAAAATCAGCAATACGGGCGTGAGCAGGGCATAATACTTGTCCTGAACGATAAGGTAGGCGTTGAGCCCAATGAATGCCAGGCTTATCGCATAGATGATGAATACCTTATATCTCTCGGTCAGCTTCAAAAGAATGCTCCTGTTTTATTTTTTTAGCCTGAAATGATGCCTGTACCTTTCGATGATGAGGATGATGATGATCGTAAGGAAGACGGTGGCGATTACCGTGAACACCACGATGAGCCAGCGCACGGGATACGACTTCTTGTCGGCCGGGTAGGGGGGCGTTATCACGTTGGCGTAGGTCAGCTCGTCGGTATAGAACCTGACCGTGGTTTCGTAATCGACCTTCAGCATGGAGAAATTCTGTGCTTCGTTCTTGATCGACTCCACGAGTTCGATGAGCTCACCGCCATGCCGTTCGATGTTTTCCTTCAGCCTCATCACTTCCTTCTGGTTGATGCTGGTGGTGGTGGCACCCATCACCGTGCGCAGGTATCCCTTGGTGATCTCGAGCGCCTGGGCATCATAGTCGATCAGCCCGTACTCGGTGCTGAGGGTATACAGCCTGTTCTTCAGCGAATCGATATGGGCCTGCTTCTTGTCGATAATGGCCTCGAACATCCTGATCACCTCGAGATACTTTTCGTTGTGCAGGGTCCTTACTTTCTTATGATAGAAATCGATGATGGCATTCACCATGTCGTTGGCCATCTCAGGGTCCTTGTCGAGCACCGTGATCTCAACCGATTCGTAAGGCGTTTTGGATATGGTCACATTCTGCCCGTACTCATAATATATCGTTGAATAGAAATACTTGAAGTTGCTGTCGATCTCGTAATGTGCGGCCAGGTCGAACTTGTTGATCACACTGTCCCTGATATCCCTCGACTGCAAAAGCTGCAGCATCTGCTCCGTCTCGCTCTCGTCGGAATATGGTGAAATATTGGCCGGGTATACCACCGCATAGGATTTGTATTTTGGTGTGATAAATACCGGGCTGGAGAACAATACTCCCAGCAGGAGTGCGATCAGGGCGATCACGGCAATGTGTATCCACCACTTAAGGATGATGCCGACAAGGCCTGAGTTATCGTAAAAGGTTTTCATCTCAGAGATATTATATGATTTTTCTTTTGATGATTCTGATTTTTGCAATGGTTCTGCTTCTTTTTCCTTGGTTACTGTCGTCGTTTTGTCTGTGTCGCCGTCGGTGAGGGGGATGTCCTTCGCGCTGCTGTCTTTTTCCGTCTTTTCTTCCTTCGCGGGGCTTTCGGCCACCGCTGCCGGAGCCTTCTCCTCCTGAACGGTATTTTTCTTCTTTTTCTTTTTCTTCTTTTTCTTCTTCCGGGGATTATCCTGGTTTAAAAATGTAAGGTTGTCGAACGACCAGAGTTTAATGCTCAGGCTTTTTTTTTTGATCCGCGCAAAGTTCTCAATGATGATGAGTACCAGCACGGCAAGCAACAATGAGGAAAGCGCGGTGATCACCACGATGATCCAGCGTATGGGATAGGATTTCTTCTCGGCCTTGTAGGCTGAGTTGACCACGAATTTCTGGGGCAGCTCAGACAGGGCATCCATCTTGGCTTCCTGGTACTTGGCTTTCAGCAGGGTGAGCTGCTCCGACTTGAACTCGAGGGTGTTTTTCAGCGAAAGGAACGACCCTCCGTATTCGGCCAGCACGTTGAGCCTTCCCTCCAGTGCCCGCACAGCACCCATATCGCCGTTGCGGAGGGCGATGGCCAGCTGCTGGTTGATCACCTCCGACTGCGACTCGTAATCGTTAACGCCCAGCCGGCCGATCACCTTCAGCGAATCGACAATGTCTGAGATCTCCTTTTGCAGGTCGATATATTCCTGCTCAACGATCTTGTCAATTCATTTGGAGACAGAACATCTCCATTATACTTGTGATTCAAGTCCTCCATAATACCATTAAGAATACTTGCATTTACAGGCTTACCCTGCTCCACAAGCCTGTGAGCCTGCAACTC
>CAZHYA010000195.1:0-235 GCA_964536525.1 uncultured Bacteroidales bacterium
GGTCGTCGACCATCACCGGCTGGGTAGGATCGAACTGCAGGGCAGCATTGATGGCCCCCCTGTCGGCAAACCTGTTCTCCACATGAATGTACTTTGCATTCACGTTTATGTTCAGCTTGTCGCCCAACAGGGTCGGGTTAAGGTTAATGCCAAGGTTGGTCCTTTTCATGTTGTCGGTCTTGAGGATACCATCCTGGCCCGTATACCCGACTGAGAAACGGTATGGCATAAAACT
>CAZHYA010000195.1:245-2100 GCA_964536525.1 uncultured Bacteroidales bacterium
AGGCAGTCCACAGTCAGGACCGCAGTCTCCGGCGGATTCGGCCGAAAGCATTGCGGAAGATCTCATCCTGCCAGTTGGTGCTGGCAGTGCCCATCATGTCGGTATGGGTGGGTTGACGTTCTGCAATGAGTGTACGGTAATCATCGGCTTCGAACACCTCAACCCTTTTTGAGGAGGTATTGAGTGTGAATTTGCCCGTATACTCAAGCCTCAGGGGGAACTTCTTTCCCGATTCGGCGAGCCTGGATTTCTTGGTGGTGACGATGATCACACCATTGGAGGCCCTGGAGCCGTAGATGGCCGTTGCCGATGCATCCTTGAGCACCGTCATGCTCTCGATGTCGTTGGGGTTGATGGTGCTGAGCGAGCTTCTGACGCCGGAGATTCCTTCATTATCGATCGGAACCCCGTCGATCACGATCAGCGGGTCGTTCAGTGCCTGAAGGGATGACCCTCCCCTGATGCGGATGGTGGCTTCGGCACCCGGAGCACCGCCGCTGTTCACCACCTGTACACCGGCAACCTTGCCTGAGATCAGCTCGGCAGGGTTGATGACCGTTCCCTGGTTGAAGTCTTTCGACTCTATGGCATTCACAGCGCCTGTAGCATCATCTTTCTTCTGGATGCCGTAACCGATCACTACGAACTCGTCAAGCATCTCGGCATCGATCTTCAGCGATACTTCGAAGGTAGTGTTAGGCTGTACGGTGACCTCCCGGGTCTGGTACCCGACATAAGAGATTATCAGCACCGTGTTCGGTCCTACAGAAAGGCTAAATTTACCGTCGTAGTCGGTTACGGTACCCGTTGTGGTCCCTTTAACCTGCACGGTTGCACCCGGAAGGCTTGAGCCGTCCTCGGCATCGAAAACCTTCCCTCTCACCGTTCCCTCCTGGGCATAGCCTGCAGTAACAAGCATGGCCATGAACATCAGGAACAGTAAGAATCGTTGAGTAATTTTTCTTACCATAAGAATAGAATTAAGTTAGTAAACATATATGCTGTAAGGATTTGCAATTTCCGCTTCCGTTGATTTCCGGTCTTCAATTCATCCGTAAATTTAACCTTTATTTAATATTGATGCAAGAGCAAATTAATTTTGAGGGCTTATTTGGATTACACCCTGAATAATACCCTGTGATGAAAATCCCGAATATCATGCGATCATCCCGCATTATACATTCCGACCGCACTGCAATTGATCTCCGGCATTAATCCCCGTTCAACACCAGTACCTTGTATCCCCAGGGTGCGAGCCTGAACTCAGTATCTTTGTTTACGTTCATCAGCTCCCCGCTGAACCAATCCGTAAACTCCCCATCAATATCGGATCCCCTGAGGGTAAAAATGGATTCCAGAGGCGACATGTTTGTGAGCGAAAGGACCGTATTGCCATCCTTCGTCCTCACAAAAGCATAAACATCTTTACTCCCTGCCACCTTGATCCTTTCAAGATCGCCGCCCGAGGTGCCACTCCAAAGGGCTTTGTTTTCCTTTCTCAGCTTTCCGAGACCCGTATAAAAATCGCTCAACGGATATTCACCCCAGTCGATCGTGTCCTTCTCAAAGAATTTAAGTCTTTCGTTTAAGGCTGCCTCCTGTCCGCTGTAAATGAGCGGCATGCCCGGCAGGGTGTAGGTTAGCACCGCAAAGGCATCCACAGCATCGCCCATACGTTCATATTCAGTGCCATTCCACGAGTTTTCATCATGGTTGGTGATGAAATACATGCGGTAGGCATCCCGCGGATAGAGGGTATCATGCTTAACGAAGTACTTGTCGATATCGGCAACCCCTTTGTTTCCTTTGGCGATCTCGTTCATGATGTGGTGCAGCTCCCATGCATACGACATAT
>CAZHYA010000195.1:2170-5241 GCA_964536525.1 uncultured Bacteroidales bacterium
ACCATGTCAAGTGCTGCCCTTGCGCTTTCCCAGAAAGCGGTCGGTACCTCAGCGGCGACATCACAGCGGTAGCCGTCGATATCAGCTTCCATGACCCAGAATTTCAGTGCATCGATCATGGCGGCACGCATGGTGTCGTTATCATAATCAAGTTTAACCACATCGGTCCAGTCGAAGGGGGCGACCAAATTACCGTTTGTATCTCGCGTGTACCATTCGGGATGTTCTTCCACCCAGGGATTGTCCCACGCCGTATGGTTGGCCACCCAGTCGAGGATCACATACATCCCCAGTTCATGGGCTTTATTCACCACCTTCATGAAATCCTCCATGGTCCCGAACTCAGGGTTGATGGCTTTATAATCCTGCACCGAGTAATAGCTGCCCAACCCGCCCTTACGGTTCTTCTCGCCGATGGGATGCACTGGCATGAACCATATGATGTCAACGCCAAGTTCCTTCAGGCGGGGCAGATGTTCCATGAAAGCCATTAGGGTTCCTTCCGGGGTGAACTGACGCAGGTTCACTTCGTAGATCACGGCATTTTTGCTCCACCCGGGGTGAACAACGAAAGACTCTGGAGGTGTTTTTTCTCTGAGGGTTTCTTTACACGCGGCAAAAAGCAAACCGCCCAGCAGCAGCACTGCCAGTATCACGGTAACGATCTGTGGGGTCAGCATTTTTCTTTTCATGGTTTTAAGGGTTTTGGACAGGGTTGCCAACCCTATTAAGGTTGGCAACCTTTTAGCAATTCAAAAAAATTATCAACAATCATATCCGCCCCGGCGAGGTTTTCCCTGGGGTTGGTCGTGGTGATCGCCACGACTTTCATGCCGGCGGCCTTAGCCGACGCAATTCCTGCCACGGAATCTTCCACCACCATACAGACGGAGGGATCAAGGCCCAGCTCCAACGCTGTCTTCAGGTATACCTCGGGATCAGGCTTGCCTTTGGATACCATGCTGCTGTCGACCACTGCATCAAAATAAAGGTGAAGGTTGGTATTGCCAAGCACAAAGTCGACATTTTCGGGCGGGGCCGATGTGGCCACGGCAAGGCGGTAGCCTGCATTCTGCAATTCGGCGAGCAGGGCTTCCAGGCCTTCGGCCGGCTCTATGTTGCCCTGGTAAAGGCCGCGATAGAGTTTTTCCTTCTCACCGGCATACTCATAAAGCTGCACGTGACTGAGATGATCGGGGAAGATGTTCGTAAGGATGTCGGTATTGGTCATGCCGAAGAAACGGGCAGGATCGCCTTGAACCGTGAGGCCGTATTTCATGCAGAACTGCATCCATGCTTCATGGTGATAGTCGTGGTTATCGACGATCACCCCATCCATGTCAAAGATGACAGCTTTCATGTCTTTTCCGGGAAAACTCATCTTTTTGCAGTAAAGATATCAAATGATAAGGGATTCAGGCTCAGCGAGAGTGTCCTGCCATCTATGACGGCCGACGTTCCAAATTGGCTTTCAGGGGCTATGCCGGCAAACCTCCCGGGAAGTTCAAAACTTATTTCACGGGGTTCCCGAACCTTGTTCATCACCACGATGACGATCTCATCAAAATATGTCCGGCAGTATGCGTAGGTTTGTTCGCTTGCCAACAGGGTACTGAAGTCGCCGTATATCAATGCCAGGTTGTTTCTCCTGAGCGAAGTAAGCTTCTGAACGGTACCTTTTAACTCCTTCTCCTCTTCGGCAAGGTTGTTGAAACGCATCATGCGGCGGCTGTCGGGGTCGTTGCCGCCTGGCATGCCGATCTCGTCGCCATAATAGATCACCGGTAGCCCGGGGATGGTCATATTAAAGGCAAAGAGCAGGGCGGCAATGTCGTATGCCTTCTGGTCGCCTACCCCGATCGTCCTGGTCCATCCGGCTTTCTTTGCATCTTCGTCGAAGAGCAGGTCTCCGCCTGCGTAGGAAATAAACCTTCCCCTGTCCTGGTTGCCCGTGATATAGCCCATGAGGTTATGCGAGCCGTAAAAGCGGAGGCTTTCCTTCAATGAGGCGTCGAGACGCGTAAAAGGCTCATTGGGGCGGATGAGCACGGCAAGGGCGTCGTCGTATACGTTAAAGTCGAATTGTGCATCGAGCATGCCACTGCCCACATAGCTGCTGATGAGCTCCGGGCCTCCGTAGGTCTCCCCTATCTGGTATACGTAGGTTCCCCTTTCCGACATCACCTCTTCCTTTAGCTTACGTGTGAGGGTGCGCCAGAACACTTCGGGGATGTGCTTTGTGGCATCATGCCTGAAGCCGTCGAGCTCATATGTCTTGATCCAGTAAACGGCCGAGTCAGAAAGCATCTCGTAAACCTCGGGCTTCGACAGGTCGAGGGTTGGGAGGAAGACATCGAACCATGTGGTGAGCCTGTACTCATCCCAACGCTCGGTATTCAGTGAGCCATCGGGAAGATAAAGCTCGGTGGCCCAGTCGGGGTTGGCAATATATACAGGGTGTTCCTTGTGTACGTGGTTGGCCACGAAGTCGAGCAGCACATTCATGTTATGTTCATGGGCCACCTTCACAAGCTCATGCAGGTCTTCCCCGGTGCCATAGCGGTCGTCGACAAGGGTGAAGGAAACAGGCCAGTAGCCATGATAGCCAGAAAACCTCGATTCGGGCTCGGGCCAGTAGCCGAAGGCGCTTTCAGGGTTCTTCACCACCGGCGATATCCATATGGTGTTCACACCCAGCTCCTCAAAATAGCCGTCGCGGATCCTGGCGGTGACCCCTTTGATGTCGCCACCGTGATAATCTGCCTGCGGAAGCACTTCCGGGATATCCAGCGGCCTGTTGTTGCTGCTGTCGGCATCAAAGAACCTGTCGACGAAGGCATTATACATGATCATGCCATGCAGGTCATGCCTGTTCAGCTTGTCAGGGTCACGGAGCACGCTGCCGTATTCGAGCGGGATGAGCAGGTCGTTGGAAACGCCATATTCATTCCATGCCCACGAGTTGACGTTCTCCTGTTACCGCGGCCGCGAGTTCCTCTCGCGAGATCGCACCCGACTCTTCCTCGCCAAGGCTATCAACCGGGCCAGAACGAGCCACAGCCGTTACGTAT
>CAZHYA010000196.1:0-686 GCA_964536525.1 uncultured Bacteroidales bacterium
AGCCGTGGTGCTCGAAAGTATGACAGAGATGTTCGCCCTCTTCACACCCGACCTCGAGATCAAGTGGGTGAACAAGGCTTATGCCGATAAGCTGGGCGTAGAACCATCCGACCTGGTGGGCGCGAAGTGCCACGAGTTCTGGCATCAAAAAGAATTATACTGCCAGGGGTGCCCGGTCTTGCAGGCTGCACAGACAGGCGAGCCGCAGGCCGGAGAAATGCAGACCCCCGACGGCCGATTCTGGAATATCAGGGGTTACCCGATAAAGGATGAGGATGGTAAGATCATCGGGCTAACCGAATTTTGTGAGGAGATCACCTCCAGGAAGAATGCGGAGGAGGCACTGAAGCTGACCCAGGTCTCCGTCGACCAGAATGCCGATGCCGCCTTCTGGATCGAGAAAGATGCACGTATGTTCTATGTAAATGATGCCGCCTGTAAGGCACTTGGCTATACCCGCGAGGAGTTGCTGCAGATGTATGTTTATGAGATCGACCCAATGCTGCCGGAAGAAAAATGGGAAGGCCACTGGCAGGATATCAGAAAAAGGAAAAGGTTCACGATGGAGTCGAAGCACCGCAGCAAGGATGGGCATGAGTTCCCGGTGGAAGTTATGATCAACTATCTCGAATTTGACGGGAAAGAGTTCAATTGTGCCTTCGCCCGCGATATCACCGATCGCAAGC
>CAZHYA010000196.1:696-5211 GCA_964536525.1 uncultured Bacteroidales bacterium
TCGTCTGGGAGTTGCACAACCAGAAGCTGATCCTCACCGACCGCAAACGCAACGAAGAAAGCCTCAGAAAGGCCAAGGAGCGGGCCGAAGAGGCCAATAAGATAAAGAGTGAGTTCATCTCCAACATTTCACATGAGATCCGCACACCGCTGAATTCCATCATCGGCTTTTCGGAAATGCTAACCAACCATATCAGCGATCCAAGGCTAAAGGAATATGCGGGATCCATCAGGTCGGCCGGGAACGCCTTGCTGATGCTGATCAACGATATTCTCGACCTGTCGAAGATAGAGGCCGGAAGGCTCCGGATCAACCCCGAACCGGTCGACATCAGGGCACTGATCACGGAGATATCGCATGTGTTCGCCGTTAAGGTAGCAAAGAAAAATCTCGATTTTGTCGTCGATGTTCAGGATATTGTTCCGAAAGCCCTCATGCTCGACAAAGTGAGGATAAGGCAGGTCCTGTTTAATCTGATCGGCAATGCAGTGAAATTTACACGTGAAGGATATATCAGGTTGATCGTCAAGCTTAACAACGAAAGTCCGGAAAAGGGCATTACAGGGCTTATGATATGTATTGAAGACAGTGGTATCGGCATACCGGCCGGGGAACAGGAGTCGATCTTCGATCCTTTTGTCCAGCTCGACGAAGGCGGGAGGCAGTCGGGGGAAGGCACGGGACTCGGTCTATCGATTACAAAGCGGCTTGTAGATATGATGTCGGGAAAGATCAGTGTGGTGAGCGAACCCGGCAAGGGATCATCATTTTGTATCGATTTTAAAGATATTATGATCGCCAACGCAGACGACATGGACGAGAAGAAGCGGGAGCAAAGTTATCCGGCACTTTCCGGTAAGCGTGTGCTGCTTGTCGACGACTCGGCGATAAACAGGAGGTTTGTGAAAGACAGCCTCGAAAATGCCGGGGTCCTGGTCAGCGAAGCTGAAAATGGCGCTGTCGCAATGGAAATGGTAGGCAAAATGTTGCCAGACCTGATCCTTATGGATATCATGATGCCTGTGATGGATGGGTATGAGGCTACCGAGAAGCTGAAGTCGACGACGGCCTTATCGGGGATCCCGGTACTTGCCCTAACGGCACTTGCCATGAAAGAGGATGTTGAACGTATCGGCCGTTCAGGATTCGATGACTTCCTGATCAAGCCTTTCTATATTGAAGAGCTGTTTGAGAAAATGCAGGAATTGCTTTCCGGTGCGGATGAAAAGTCCATGCTGAATAAGCCCGTGCCGACAGAATCTGATAAAGAGAAAGAAAGAAGGTACCTGAAATCACTCAGGGCTGCCTATGAGGAGATACAGGAGAAATACCATCCTCTCTGGCTGCACGCCAGCGAGTTAAAAGAGTTCAAGGCGATACGTGCTTTTGCTGAGGGCATTCACGACACAGGCAGGGAATATGACATCCGCCTGCTGGTCGACTATGGCGATAAGCTGATGGTATATTGTGATAACTACGATATCGAGAAGATCGATTCCAGTCTGCTGGCATTCCCGCAATATATGAACAAAATGAAAGAGGTACTTAAAAATGAACGATAACATGATAAGAAATCCTCACAACATCCTGATCGTTGACGATATCCCGTCAAACATCCGTTTAATGGTGAGCATACTCGATGAGCGTGGTTATGCCGTTTCTTATGCGCAGAGCGGAGAACAGGCTATTGAGATGTGCGGGAAAGTGAATTTCGACCTCATCCTGCTCGACGTCATGATGCCGGGCATGGATGGTTTCGATGTTTGCCAGGTTCTCAAGAAGAACGAACGCACGAGGGAAGTGCCGGTGATCTTCCTCACCGCCAGAACCGATCAGGAGAGCATCCTGAAGGGGTTTGAGAACGGGGGCGTGGATTATGTCACCAAGCCATTCAGTGAGAAGGAACTGCTCGTGAGGATCCAGACCCATCTCGACCTTAAGGAGGCCAGGGATGCCCTGAAGTCGGAGCTGGAATTCAAGAAAAAGATGATGACCGAGAATGCCTTGTTCATCACTCGCCGCAACGAGCTCAGCAATTCCATCATCGACGATCTGAAAATAATCAACCAGCGGACGGGTAATGAATTCAGTGATAAAATTATTGATGCCATCTCCAAGTTGAAAAACCTCATCAAAGGGCAGGAGTGGAAAGAGTTTGAGATGAGGTTCGAGGAGGAGCACAACAAGTTCAGGGAGCTGATCATAGCCCTGCATCCCGACCTGACTCCCAACGAGGTAAAACTCTGCACCTTCCTGCGGCTCGATATGTCGTCGAAGGAAATATCGGAGATCACGCGGCAGTCGGTACGGGCATTGGAAACAGCACGCAGCCGTATGCGCAAGAAGCTGGGAATGAAAAGATCCGACACCCTGGTCCAGTACCTTTACGATATTTCCTGACCGGAAGGGGGGCTTTTGAGGAACCTGAAGTCATTGCCAAGGTACCTTCCTGCATCGCCCAGGATCTCTTCGATCCTCAGCAGCTGGTTGTATTTGGCGATGCGGTCGGAGCGGCTGGCCGAGCCCGTCTTGATGAGGCCTGTGTTGAGGGCCACGGCAAGGTCGGCAATGGTCGTGTCTTCAGTCTCACCCGAACGATGGCTGATCACGGAAGTAAAGGCATTCCTGTTGGCCATTTCAACCGCGTCGATGGTTTCGGTGAGGGTGCCGATCTGATTGACCTTGATCAGGATGGAATTGGCTATCCCCAAATCGATCCCTTTTTTCAGCCTGGTCGTGTTGGTCACG
This sequence comes from uncultured Bacteroidales bacterium, assembly GCA_964536525.1. GTDB lineage: Bacteria > Bacteroidota > Bacteroidia > Bacteroidales > B18-G4 > B18-G4. The sequence continues at coordinate 3,445 of CAZHYA010000196.1, forward strand.
AAGATGTCGTCGCCCACGAGCTGTATCTTTTTGCCCATCTTATCGGTCATGAGCTTCCACCCGTCCCAGTCGTCTTCGGCCATCCCGTCCTCAATGGAAATGATAGGATATTTTTTGGCCCAACCGGCCCAGAAGTCGACCATCTCGGCCGGGGTAAGCTTGTCGCCGGTCGACCACTTCAGGTGGTAAACATTTTCTTCGGGGATGTAATATTCTGACGCTGCTGGGTCGAGGGCCAGGAAGATATCCTCGCCTGGCTTGTATCCTGCCTTTTCGATGGCCTGAAGCACCACCTTGATGGCTTCCTCGTTCGATGGGAGGTTGGGGGCAAAGCCGCCTTCGTCGCCCACGTTGGTGGAATGGCCTGCCTTTTTCAATACGGCCTTGAGGTTATGGAATACTTCGGATCCCATCCTGATGGCATCGCTGAAAGTTTTTGCACCCACTGGCATGATCATGAATTCCTGGAAGTCGATGCTGTTGTCGGCATGCGAGCCCCCGTTCAGGATGTTCATCATGGGGATGGGGAGCACATGGGCATTCGGTCCGCCGATATACCGGAACAGGAACTGTCCGGTGTCCTGGGCGGCGGCATGGGCCACGGCCAGCGATACGCCGAGTATGGCATTGGCCCCAAGCTTTTCCTTGTTGGCTGTGCCGTCGATCTCGATCATCCGCTGGTCGATATCCCGCTGGTCGGTCACATAATAACCCTGCAACTCTTCCGACAGGATATTGTTGACATTCTCTACCGCTTTCAGCACCCCCTTGCCGAGGTATGCCCCCTTGTCGTTGTCGCGAAGCTCTACCGCCTCGTGCACCCCTGTTGAGGCCCCCGAAGGTACTGCGGCCCTGGCAACGATGCCCGTGTTGGTGTATACATCCACTTCTATTGTCGGATTTCCACGCGAATCAAGGATCTGACGTGCATGGATATTGGCGATCATTGAGCTCATAATAAATATTTTTTCGTTAATAGTTCAGTTTCAGATAAAAAAAGGATAAAGTCATCACTAACCCTATCCTTTATAACGTTTGCGTGAAGATCCTTATTCCTTGTCTTTCTTTTCCTCTTCTCCGGCTTTTTCTTCAGCTTCCGGCTCTTCTGTTTTTTCGTCGACGGGAGCGGGCGCTTCTTCTTCTCCTGGCGCTTCAGTGTTTTTGTCTTCGGGGGCATCCACTGCAGCTTCGGCCGTAGCTTCTTCTGCTGCCTTCTCTGTGATCTCCTCCTCAGGCCCTTCTATGGCTTCGTCTTTCACTTCATCGGCAACCACCTCTTCATCGGTGGTTTCAACTGCCTTTTCAGCAACGGCGGTTTCAGTTTCCTGCTTCTTGGCCGTTCCTCTTCTCCTGCGGCTTTTCTTGGCGGTTGCGGATTTTGTTCCAAGGAGGTTTTCATTATAATCGACCAGCTCGATGAGTGCCATCTCAGCATTGTCGCCAAGCCTGGAGCCGATCTTGATGATGCGCGTATAACCACCCGGACGGTCGGCCACCTTCACCGATACTTCCCTGAAGAGCTCAGTAACCGCTTCCTTATCGTTGAGGTAACTGAAAACGACCCTTCGCGAATGGGTCGAATCCGACTTCGATTTTGTGATGAGGGGTTCGATATATGTTCTTAAAGCCTTGGCCTTGGCAACGGTGGTCGTAATGCGCTTATGCATGATAAGCGAGCTGGCCATGTTGGCAAGCATGGCTTTCCTGTGAGCACTCGTCCTGCTTAAATGATTAAATCTTTTACCGTGTCTCATTGCAATTATTCCT
>CAZHYA010000197.1:0-5205 GCA_964536525.1 uncultured Bacteroidales bacterium
CCCATCCACAGCAAATACCGGGATGATGGTGATGTACAGGATGAGACTCACGGCCAGCCCGATCGCCGATGCAATGGTATTGACGTGATACTTCCCCGTTCCGGAAAAATAATGCCCCAGGATGATCGAGAAATTGTAAACCAGCACCCCGGGCGAAAGGATCCAGATCACCTCCTTCACGCCTGTAAAGCCTTCACCAAAGATGAAGAGGTAAAAGGATTCGGGCAGGACAAGCAACGGGACAATACACAGCAGGCTGAAAGCAAGGCTTGCCTTCAGCAGCCTTATCGATAATTCCTGTGCATATTTTTTGTCGGCGCTGTTTGCAATGCGTGCATACTGTACCAGCGATATGCTTTTGCTGATGAGCCATATCGATTCCATGACCTGTATACCGTTCGAATAGATGCCCACGCTGGCATCGCCGTGATAGATCTCAAGGAAATAGTAGCTCAGCCTGAAGCTCATCATCTGCGTGATGTGGGCCAGCTGGTTCCTCAGCCCCAGCCGCAGTATTTCCCTGACCACCCGGAGATAGTCCTTCATTGCATGCAACTCCATGCGCCCGAATGTTCTTGAAATATAAAGGACGCTGAGCAGCATGCTGCCCCCGAAGGCAAAATACAGGGCATGGATATACGCGCTGACGCTTCTCATGTCAAGCCACTGGAAACTGACCACCAGGACGATGATCACGATCAGGGGCTGAACAAGGCTCACCATGTTGGCAGACCTGATCTTTTCCTTGCCGATGAGCAGGGTCGTGTGAATGTTCGTGAATGAATTCAGCAGCGACAGCAGGCTGATGTGGAGGATGAATGCAGGATCCACCAAGCTGAAGGCCCGGAGAAATGCAAAGGCAACGATGCTCGTGCCCAGCGACCATAGATAGGAGGGTATCAGCAACAACGAGAACCTGTGCCGTGGGATGAGGTATACCAGCGTGGCGCCGCCCACCAGGTTGGCAAATACCAGCACAAAGGCAATGGTGGTGATGATGATGCCCTGTTCTCCCTTCCCTTCAGGGCCGAGATATTGCGACACAACCACCGCGATCATGAAATTGATCACCGCGGAGAGGCTTCTGGCCCCGAAAGTGTTGAGGATCTTGCCGATCAATTTCTACCTGTGTTTTGATTTGGCAACTGCTGAATAAACACCGAACAGCTGCCGGCCGATGACTTCATTGCTGAAATGCGCGACTGCATATTTCCTGATCTTCTCCCGATTGTATCTTTGATGGTTGTCGAGCATATCGTCGATGACATTGTACAGCCCTTCTTCATCTTCCGACTCGAGCAATACACCAAGTTCTTCATTCATGTGCTCGCTGATGCCCCCCACATCGGTCGATATTACCGGGACCCCGCAGGCATAGCTTTCGAGGATCACCACCGGAAGGTTTTCATAACGGCTGAACATCACCATGAAGTCGGCCGATCTTATCAGTGCTGCCAGCGCCTCGTCTTCCTTCAGGCCATGATAGGTGGCAAAAGTGTCTTTCACGCCATGCTGCTCAGCATATGCCAGCAGCCGGGTAAAGTGGATGCCCTCACCGATCATGTCGACAACGAAATCCTGTCTCTTTTCCGACAGCCTTTTGATCACCCTGGTGATCCCCGAGATGTTTTTCTGGTCATCGTCGAAGCAGGATACATGGATGATCCTCGTCTTGTCGCCGGGTTTTTTTGCGGTGCCGGGGCTGAACATGTTGATGTCGACCACGTTGGGGATGACAATATAGTTTTGGTTCCTGAGCCCGCATCCGATCATGGCGTCGCGGAGGTTGGCGGTCACGGGCATGATGGCCGAGGCCCTACCCGCTACCAGCCTGGTCATCCACTTGCGCAGGCCTCCTTTGAAGGTGTTGGTGGTTGGCAGGTAACGTGTCCAGTGTTCAGTGATCACATAGGGGATCCCCCTCCTGATCTTTTCCCACAGGGCGATCACCCCGTGCCTGGTGAGCACATGGACGTGGATGATGTCAAATTTCCCGTAACGTTCCCTGATCTCTTTCATGCCCATGCGGTGGCTCCTCACAAACCGGAAGGTGTTAACCATTACATCCAGGGGCCTGATGCCTGTCCGCGCCCTCCTGTAATATATCCTGATGGTGTTCAGGGGCTCATCCTGCGAAACTTCGATCAGGTATGCCGGCTTCTGCTGCCGCTCATCGGAATGGACATAGAGCACCGATACGTCGCAGTGAGGAAGCGCCGATATGCCATGCCTTTCGATAAACAGGCCCGGCAGAGGATCATATTTGTGCGGGTACCACTTGGGCAGATACAGAATATGGAGGCGGTCGGGATCAGGATGGCTCATATGTCTAAGCTAACGACAGGCAAAAATAATTATTTTGAGGGAACGCCGCCATCGTATTCTCTGCCGGCAGGAATAAAAGAGGCCTTCAGCATTGGGAAGTTGCTGAAGGCCGGGTATTAATGGAGCGGGGTAGGATAGGTTATATCCTTATTTAGCCGTTGGGCTGCCTCTGTCGACGATGTTCCGCCGGGAAGCAAACCGGGCATGAAAATAATAAATAAACAGTCCCGTAGCAAGTAATTCCGGATGAAATCAGTTTACGGTAGCAGTGGAAAAGTTAACGGTTACATTGCTGATTTCTCCTTCAGCATCCTGTTGACAGCTTCAACGGCATTGTTCAGCCTTTCGCTTCCGATACCGCCGATCACTGCGTGCGGCAGCCCTCTGCTTTCCAGCTCCCTTTTGTACATCCCGAAGAGCCGCTCCCTGTCGTGAGGGTTCTCCCTCAGGGGATCGGGCTTCCAGGGCAGGTCGGTGTTGCACAGGAGGTAAAGATCGTACCGGTGCCGGCCGAGCATATCAATGATCCAGGGGTGGCACTTGCCGAATTTGTCTTCGCTCCAGATCTTCGTCACGAGGAAGTCGGTATCGCAAAAAAGGACGGTTGCGGCACTGCGGGCCATCTCCTCCTCACGAATGAATTGTCCTTTCGCGATGGCGAGGATGTCGTCGTACGTGTATCTCCTGCAAAGATCCCTGAGGTATTCTCGCGAATATTCCGGTACCCAAAGTGCATGATAATGGCTGGCCAGCTGTTCTGCGAGCTCCGACTTGCCGGTCGACTCCGGGCCTGTTATGGCGATGCGGTATGGATCCTGTTTTGCGATGGTTGTGTTCTTTTTTGCCACGATCAGGGTGTCATGCATCAGGTTTTACCGGCGAACATGAACTTTTTTCTCCATTCCAGGTATCCGAGGATTGCCAGCACCAGGAATACGGTAAACTGTATGCTTGTGAGTGCAAGGTCTTTATAAAAGTACAGGGGGATGGAGATCACATCCCCGATGATCCAGTAGATCCAGTTTTCGATCTTTTTTCGTGCCATCAGCCACATGCCCACAATGAAGATGGAGGTGGTGAGCGAATCGATCACCGGCACATTGCTGTCGGTATATCTGCTGAGGAAATAGCTTAGCACGAGAAAAAAACCTGCCAGCATAAGGGCACTTATAAGATGATCTTTCCTGCTGCACCAGCTGATGGGAAGCACATGCCTATGCGCATCTTTTCGCGTCCACATGATCCACCCGTAAACGCTCATCACAAAATAGACAACATTGATGCCCATATCGGCATATAGCTTTGCAAAAAAGCATATGTAAACATAGATCAACACGCTGATGATGCCGGTGGGGAAAACCAGGATGTTGGTCTTCTTGGCAAACCACACACTCAGGATCCCAAACACCACTGCAACCGCTTCGAGGATGCTTGTGTCGAGCAGGTTGCGGTATAGGATGTCGAAGGCATCAACCAGCGTCATACCGCCACGTCGAGGTCGGCATTAACGATCTTCATCACGAAGACGGAATGCGGAAGTTCAAATGATTTGCCGATCTCAAGGGTGAGCGCATCCATCACTTCCCTGTATTCGCCGAATACCTGTGTGCTCATCCCGTTGGTCTTTACACGCAGGCTTTTATATTGGTTGATCCGCCTGATAAGATCCTTTATCGGGGGTATGTATTCAACGTTAAGCGGATAATAGCTCATCTCCACAGAAACATTCATTGGCTTCTATTTTTAAATTATTTATATTTGATACAAAATTACAATAATCCCTGCAGGGATTGAAATCTTTAACGGACAACCCTAACAAACCATCATCCCTATGAAAAAAAATGCCATTAAACTCATGGTTTTAGCTTTTTTCGCCTTCCTGTTGAGCAGCTGCCTGACAGTAGAAAAAAAGGAGTATAAGTGGGAATTCACCGGGCCTAATTCGGGGATACTCACCATTACATACATCAACATTATGTCTGACATGGACGATACCCTCGACGTTTCGCAGGAAGACTTTGATGAATTGCTCAACAGTTATCTTTACGGCACATATATTGACGAACAGTTTCCGATGGCCGATAACATTGAGAAGCGCCTGTATGCAATGGATAATCAGCTTTGGGGAGAGGTGACCATAGAATTCAACGACCTGAAGGCGGCACATCTGTATCAGTACGACAAAAAAGGGCCATTTATGTTTTGCGTGAATACGGCCCCTGATACTGAATCCTATGAAGGTTCCAACGGTGAATTTGGCGGCGACCAGATGCCGGTGGTTTTCTGGGATTCCAAGGAAAAGGTACTTAACCTGACCACACAGGTCCAGGAGGTTGATGAGTCCACGCTAAGCCTTGTGGATCAGTACTATAAATGGAAGGAATGATCAATGAGCTTGTCTCAGAAGTCTTTGTGAACCCTGGTGTTGCACTCAGCGGCCTTCGTGGTTGTTTCTAACAACGTGAACCACATTGGATCACAAAGACTTTTGAGACAGCAATATCTATTTCATCGGGAATCCATGGCGGTTTGGGGCACCCCTGCCTCCTTCCTCCGGTCGCCCGGGACCTTCACGGTGTCCGAGTTTTTCCATTAAATGTCGCCTGAACATGTTTTCTGCCTCGTAAAGCCTGAGGACCCGGGTGGCAGAAAGTATCGCCGTTAATTTTTTGTGGTATTCCCTTTTCAGGTCCAGCAGTTGCTGCTCCTCATCGAAGCGCTTTTGCATGATCTTTTCGGCCTCCTCCTCTGAAATTTCCGGCTTTTCGTTTTCGCGGTCCCTGAACCGTTCGATAAGGCCCCGGGTGATCTCCTCCCGTTTTTGTTCCATCTCGTTGTATACCGGCCAGGATTTTTCCGCTTCAGCGGGACTCAGGCTAA
>CAZHYA010000198.1:0-1446 GCA_964536525.1 uncultured Bacteroidales bacterium
AACCATCGATGCGATGGTGGAGATGAGAAACGCCTACGCAAGAGGAGTGGAGGCACCCTTTGCTCCCTCACGATGAGGGAGTCGATGTGGTTCTGCCGTGCCTTGAAAGTGGGATTCACGGGGGTGATCTTAACGATGAAATGTTCGGGGCTGAAGTGGCGAAGCAGCTTTTCCGGGTCCAGGATGTTGTCCTTGCCCAGCGCAAAATTAAGGGTGATCTTCTTCCCCCCCGGTGAATAAAAACGACGGCCATATTCAGCCATGGCATCAAAGCTCCACTTCTTCACGGGGATGAGTTCATTCCGCTGATCTTCATCCGTGCTGTGCAAAGAGAACTGAAGCTGGAACGAAGTGTCGTAAATTTCCTTCTTGATCCGGATCAGCCTGTCGAAAAAGGCCTGTGTCCCCTGCGGGGCGATGGTGGAGAGGGAAGGCACGAAATTATGCAGCGGGTATTTCTGCGGGAACGCTTCCAGCACATCCAGCACGGCCATGTTGAAGGCCGGTTCGCCCATGCGGGCAAACTGCAGCTTGAATTTCTCCGTTGCGGGCACCCCGGAAGGGAAGCGGTGCCGCACCAGGTAATCGATCTGGAAGAAGATCTCTCCGGCCGAGAGTTTCCCGCGGTATTCGCCCCCGGCATCACAGAATTGGCAGTCGACCGGGCAACCGTAGAGCGTGGAGATGATGATCACCCATTTCCTGCTGATATCGAGTGGCGGTTGGGTAGACTCCACGAATTCGATACGCCTGCCATCGTCGTCCTCTGCAATAAAAACCGAAGCGATGCTGTGTTCCTGTGTCCTGCCGATAACTTTCATTTCTTCCTGCTGTGCTCAACAATGGCCATGGCCGCCCTGATGCCGTCGCCGGTGGCCACGGCGGTCTGGCGTACCATTCCGTTCTTTACGTCTCCAATGAAATACAAAAGGCCGTCCCTTTCCAGGGTATCCTTTTGCTGCATCAATTCGTCCGTCAGACATCCCAGTTCGGGCTCACGGCCGGTGGCAAAAATAGTATAATCATAGTTACCTGCAGGAGATGAATTTTCAAAATAGCTGATATTCTTCTGCTTCCCGGCAATTTCCAGGAGAGCGGGAATGCACCTGATCCTGCTGCCACGGTTGTGGATATGCACCTCGTTTGAAGGCGACAGGCTCATGGCATAATCGAATGCCGCATCCCCCGCCCCGACGATGGCAATGCGCTTCCCTTTCACCCCTTTGAGGGGATAGACTTCAGTATACCCCACTCCACGATATTTCGCACGGGTACCGGTTGCAATCACAAGGTAATTACATCCAAATTCTTCTTCTTCTCCCCTGAGCCAAAAACCATCCCCGGAAAAACCAACCCTTTGAATATTGCATCTTGAATATTGAATATTGAATATTTCCAGATGTTCTTTCAGCTTCTCAACCAGCGCCGATCCGCTGATCCCCTCCG
>CAZHYA010000198.1:1456-5195 GCA_964536525.1 uncultured Bacteroidales bacterium
GATTTCTGTTTTCGACGTTCAAAGTTCTGATTTCAAACCGCTTCAGCTGTGCATTAAGTTTTTCAACCAACTGCTGCCCGGATATCCCCTCCGGGTACCCCGGATAGTTGTCGATCCTCCAGGCATTCTTCAGCAGTCCGCCCGGCTGGTCTTTTTCCAGCAGCAGGGGATCCAGTCCGTAGCGCCTGAGCTGGACTGCACAGGCGATGCCTGCGGGCCCTGCACCAACGATGACTACCTGTTCACGATCCTTCATGCATCGCTTCTATTAATGCCATGGTGGTCACAGGACGTGCCAGGAGGTAGGCGAGGTTGAGGAAGGTGGCCAGATGGAACTCGAAATTATATGCCGCGGTGGCATCGACGGGCATGGCCACTTCGAACCCCCTCACGAAGGCCGATCGTGCCGTGGTTTCGCAGCAAAGGTTGGTCATCACCCCGGCAATGACGATCTGCCTGACCCCTGCCTCCCTAAGTTCCTCCTCCAGGGAAGTATTATAAAATGCGTCGAACTGGCTTTTCCTGATCACACGGCCTCCAGCCGCCAGGATATCGATATGCAGCTCGCTCCGGCGGTCGCTTTCCCTGATCAGATCGTGCCAGCGAACGCCCATCATGGCAGCATCTTCCTTGGTATTGACATGCCGTGTGAGGAACACGGGGACCGAAAGGTCGTGACAGGTCCTCATCAGCTTGAGCACATTGGGAATGATGGCCGGGGCCGCGGGAATGAAGGCATGCTCGCCGGGATTGAGAAAATAATTCTGCATGTCGATCACGATCAGGGCCATATGGGACGTGTCGGGCCGGAAAAGCCGCATGCCGGAATAGTTCTTGACCTCCTCGATCAATTCGTCACATTCCACACCCATGCTTTCGGCAGAAAAATACTCTTCTTTCATAGTGCACCTGGCCAGCTGATACAAATGTAAGCCAAATAAAAACAAAAAAAATGAAAAATGAAAGAGGCCGGGCCCGACGGCATTTTGCATTCCCGCTCCCAAAACATGAGAGGAGCCCTGCATTCGCATAATATTTTTTTTATAAATGTATTGTAAATGAAAATTTATTTCATACCTTTGCAGCCGCTTTTCATGAATTTTACATAAAAAGCTGAAAATCCTGAGGAAACCTGATAAATTGAGGCAGATATAGGTTCCACCCCGCAGTGCGGGTTACGTCTTCAAAGACCCACCCTATATCGATTTTCCTTAGATTTTCCTGATTACTGAAATGTAAACATCTCTGCTTTAGGAGATTAGAAATAATTAATTTGTCTTACATATGCCAACAATACAGCAATTAGTTCGCAAGGGACGCAAGAAACTGACTGACAAAAGTAAATCGCCTGCACTGGATTCATGTCCGCAGCGCAGGGGCGTGTGCGTGAGGGTATACACCACCACGCCGAAGAAGCCCAACTCTGCCATGAGGAAAGTGGCAAGGGTGAGGTTGACCAACGGGAAGGACGTGAATGCTTACATTCCCGGTGAGGGTCACAACCTTCAGGAGCACTCCATCGTGATGATCAGGGGGGGCAGGGTAAAAGACCTTCCGGGCGTTCGTTACCATATCATCCGCGGTGCACTCGACACTTCGGGTGTGGAGGGCAGAACGCAAAGGCGATCGAAGTACGGCACCAAGAAACCCAAGAAATAAGATATACAATAATTATATAGTACAAAGATGAGGAAAGCAAAACCTAAGAAACGGACCATTCTTCCTGATCCTAAATTTGGCGACACACTGGTAACCAAATTTGTGAATAATATGATGTACAGCGGCAAAAAGAATATTGCATATGAAATATTTTATGCCGCCATGGATATCGTCGCCGAGAAGACCAAAGAAGATCCTGTTGAGGTATGGAAAAAGGCCCTGACGAATGTTACTCCCAATGTTGAGGTGAGGAGCAGCAGGATCGGGGGTGCCACTTTCCAGATCCCTTCCGAGATCAGGCCCGGAAGGAAGATGTCGATAGGGATGAAGAACATGATCAACTTTGCACGCAAGCGCCACGAAAAGACCATGGGCGAGAAACTTGCCGGCGAGATCGTGGCTGCTTACAAGGAAGAAGGTTCTGCTTTCAAGAAAAAGGAAGATACACACCGTATGGCCGAAGCCAACAAGGCATTCAGCCATTTCAGGTTCTAACGACTGAATGAACACATGCCGGACAATCTGACATACACGCGTAACATAGGCATTATGGCTCACATTGATGCGGGTAAAACCACAACAACGGAGCGTGTATTGTATTATACCGGCATCAACTACAAGGTTGGCGAGGTTCATGAAGGAACGGCCACCATGGACTGGATGGCCCAGGAACAGGAAAGGGGCATCACCATCACTTCGGCCGCCACCACCGTATACTGGACCACCGATGCGCAGAAATACCGCATCAACATCATCGACACCCCGGGGCATGTCGACTTTACGGTAGAGGTGGAGCGTTCGCTGAGGGTGCTCGACGGTGCCGTAGCCATTTTCTGTGCCGTTGGCGGTGTCGAGCCCCAGTCGGAAACGGTATGGCGCCAGGCCGACAAGTACAAGGTTCCCAGGATCAGCTTCGTAAACAAGATGGACCGTTCGGGTGCCGACTTTTTCAACGTGGTGAACCAGATAAAGGAAAAGCTGGGTGCCAAGCCGGTGGTGATGCAGATCCCTATCGGAGATGAAGACGACTTTTCCGGCATCATCGACCTGGTGGAGAACAAGGCCTATGTGTGGGATGAAGAAAATTACGGACTGACCTACCAGGAAGTGCCCATACCTGAAGACCTCAGGGAGATGGCGGCAGAATACAGGAACGAGATCATCGAAGGTGCAGCCGAAGACAATGAAGAGCTGCTCAACAAATTCCTTGAGTCGCCGGAGCTGATCACCCGTGAGGAACTCATCAGCACCATCCGCAAGGCCACCCTCGACCTGAGGATCACGCCGGTATTTTGCGGATCGGCCTTCAAGAACAAAGGCGTGCAGAAACTCATCGACGCCATTGCACATTACCTCCCCTCCCCGCTCGACGTTCCGGCCGTGACCGGCGAAAACCCGTTCACCCAGAAAAAAGAATCGAGAGGACCATCCGAAGAGGAACCTTTCGCCGCCCTGGCCTTCAAGATCGCCACCGACCCCTTTGTGGGCCGCATCGCGTATTTCAGGGTTTACTCCGGCAGCCTTGCCGCAGGAAGCGTAGTGCTTAATGTAAACACCAACAAAAAGGAACGGATTGCGCGCATCCTGCAGATGCATGCCAACAAGCGCAAGCCGGTAGAAAATATTTATGCAGGCGAAATTGGTGTTGCCGTAGGTTTCAAGGAAATCCGCACCGGCGACTCGCTTACCGACATCAAGCATCCGCTGCTGCTCGAGAACATCAAGTTCCCTGAGCCTGTGATCAGCATGGCTGTGGAGCCTAAATTGCAGGACGACGTCGATAAGCTGAACCTCGGCCTGAGGAAATTGTCGGAAGAGGATCCTACCTTTACCATACGGATCGACGATGAAACCGGCCAGACCATTATCAGCGGCATGGGCGAACTCCACCTGGATATCCTTACCGACAGGCTGAAGCGCGAATTCAACATCGCATGCAACAAGGGGGCTCCCCAGGTTGCCTATAAAGAGGCCGTCAGCCGGAAAGTTGTCCACCGCGAACTCTATAAGAAACAAACGGGCGGCAGAGGCAGGTATGCCGACATCACCGTTGAGGTGGGCCCCGCCGAGGATGGCTTCC
>CAZHYA010000199.1:0-2891 GCA_964536525.1 uncultured Bacteroidales bacterium
GGTGCCTCCAGGGTGCGCGATCTTTTCAAACAGGCCAAGGAAAAAGCTCCCTGCATCATCTTTATCGATGAGATCGACGCCATTGGGCGTGCAAGGGGCAAGAATCCCATGACCGGCGCCAACGACGAGCGGGAAAACACGCTCAACCAGCTGCTTACCGAGATGGACGGATTTTCGAGCAACACCGGTGTGATCATCCTGGCAGCCACCAACCGTGCCGACATCCTCGACCGTGCCCTGATGCGTGCAGGGAGGTTCGACCGGCAGATCCACGTTGAACTTCCCGACCTCGAAGAACGCAAAGCGATCTTCGGGGTGCACATGCGCCCACTGAAAACCGACGGCTCGTTGAAAGTGGAATTTTTGGCCAAGCAAACGCCGGGCTTCTCAGGGGCCGATATCGCCAACGTTTGTAATGAGGCAGCCCTCATCGCCTCAAGGAAAAAGAATGAAAGCCTTACGCGACAGGCCCTCATGGACGCCATCGACAGGATCATCCGCGGACTGGAAATCTGGAATAAGATCATCTCCGCCAGGGAGAAAAAGGTCATTGCCTTCCATGAAGCGGGCCATGCGTCCATAAGCTGGTTACTCGAACATGCCCACCCCCTCGTAAAGGTTACCATCGTGCCACGGGGCAAGGCCCTGGGTGCCGCCTGGTACCTGCCCGAAGAACGACAGATCACGACCACGGAGCAGATGTTCGATGAGATGACGGCAACCCTCGGAGGCAGGGCGTCGGAGGAGGTCGTATTCGGGAAAATCTCGACCGGGGCACTTAACGACCTTGAAAGGGTTACCAAGCAGGCCTTCAACATGGTGGTGTATTTTGGCCTGAACGATAAGATCGGCAACATCAGCTATTATGACTCCACCGGTCAGCAGGAATTTTCTTTTCACAAGCCCTACAGCGAAAAGACCGCCGAACTGATCGACAAGGAGATCAAGATAATGGTCGAAAAAGCCTACGAAAGAGCCGTGAAGCTGCTCAGGGAAAACAGGGAAAAACTTGAAAAACTTGCAACCCGCCTGCTGGAGAAAGAGGTTATTTTCAGCGAAGACCTGGAAGAGATATTCGGCAAAAGGCCCTGGGATGAAGACAAGAGGCCCGGAGAGAACGATAATGGCGATGCTGCGGTCGACGAGAACGTGGCATCCGATGAAAAAAAGGATGGCCCCGAGGCCGGCGATACCGCAACCTTGACGAGGCCCGCTGAAGATAAGGATAAAAACGGCAACAAGAAGGCTGATCCGGGTGGCAGGGGACACGAAGAAGACGATGACCCGAACCCCGACGGGCCTGAGAAAAAGGGGAAGCAATAGTATATTATGGACGACACCACTTCGCGCGAGAAAGTTCTGAAAAGCGTCAGGAATGCACTGATGTCGAAGCTCGAGAATCCTTACCATGATGTTGACTTCGACTCATCGGTATTCGAGCAGTCGTCCGACATGCCTGCCATCGTCTTTGCTCAGGAGTTCATCGACGTTTCCGGAAAATTCGTTTATTGTGCCGACGATGTGGAATTCATCAATAGCCTTTCGTCGCTGATGGAGCAAAAAAAGTGGAACACAATACATTGTATTGACAAAGGCCTGCTGGAGATGCTCGGGGAGGCTGGCATAAGTTACACTTCCGATGAAGGATCATTATTGGATATGCAGGCCGGCCTTACGACTTGTGAATACCTGGTGGCACGGCTTGGCAGCGTGATGGTATCCTCGGCTCAGGCTTCCGGACGCCGCATGAACATCTTTCCCGAAACGCACCTCGTTTATGCCCGCTCCGCGCAACTGGTCAACGACCTCAGGGATGCCCTGAAAGGGATGAAAATGAAATACGGTAAGAACCTGCCTTCGATGATCTCATTGATCACAGGCCCCAGCCGCACAGCAGATATAGAAAAGACACTGGTGATGGGTGCCCATGGGCCAAAGGAAAGTTATGTGTTTCTGGTCGACGACCAGGGATAAGCAATATACTGACTTGAAAAACCTTGTAGTAAGAACAGTTACAGGAGGCGTATTCGTAGCTGCCATCGTGGCCAGTGCCGTATTTTCCCCCCAAATTTTCGCCCTGCTCTTCCTTATCATCACCATGGCAGGGATGATGGAGTTCTTGAGGCTGACGAAGAAAAGTCGCCTCGCCGACATGCTCCCGGCGCTGATCTCCGGTTTGCTGGTATATGGCGTCATAGCCCTGGTGAGCCTTTCAATACTCCACGTAAGGCTGTTGTGGCTGATCCTTGCAGTGATGGTCGCTATACCGGCAGTGAATCTCTTCCTGAACAGGAAAGATGTGCTGAACGCATCGGCCATCGACATCGCCAGCATGGTATTTGTCGTCGTCCCGCTGGCGTTGCTCAATATGTTCCTTGACCCGTGGCTTATCCCCGGCTACCATACGCCATGGTTCCTGATCGGGATGCTGGCGATCCTGTGGGCACACGATACATTTGCATATCTCTTCGGCAGCATCTTCGGCAAGCATCCCCTCTATAAGGCGATATCCCCAAAAAAATCGGTCGAAGGAAGTATAGGAGGATTCGGGTTCGCCATTATTGTGGCATACATCATTTCAATATTTGTTACAGCGCTTCCAATGTGGGCCTGGATAGGTATTGCCCTTATCGTTACCGTTTTTGGCACGCTCGGCGACCTGGCCGAGTCTGCACTTAAGCGCCGCGCCGGGGTCAAGGATTCCGGAAACCTGCTTCCCGGACACGGTGGCATTCTCGACCGCTTCGACAGCCTGCTGCTTGTTTCGCCGTTGGTATTTGTTTTTGTAATTTTGTTCAGGTGATGAAGATACATACCGCCGGCATAATTCCAATCCTGATCATGCTCGCAGGAGTATTGCTGATTCTCATTGTGGTTAACCATTTCTTCCC
>CAZHYA010000199.1:2902-5190 GCA_964536525.1 uncultured Bacteroidales bacterium
GCTGTATGCGGCGGGATTTATTTATATGGCTCTCGTGGTCAGGTTTTTCCGGTACCCCGGAAGGATCACTGATGCTGTGGAACATGGCGTTTACAGCGGGGCCGATGGTGAGGTTGTCGCCATCGAAAAGGTTTATGTTGATGAATATTTCGCGGATGAACGCATACAGGTGTCGGTCTTCATGTCAATATTCGATGTACATATCAACTGGAGCCCCTCGAAGGGAAAGGTGGTATACCACAAACACCATCGCGGTCGCCATATGGTTGCGTTCAACCCGAAATCCTCACTGCTGAACGAACATACGAGCATGGTGATCAGGGATGATCAGGGCAGGGAGGTCATGATGCGGCAGATCGCCGGTGCAGTGGCCCGGCGTATCATCTCCAAACCACGGGTCGGAAGCAACCTCACCACCGGCGAGGTGATCGGGATGATCAAGTTCGGCTCCAGGATCGATCTCTTGCTTCCGCCCGATGCCGAGGTAAAAGTAGGCCTTGGCGACAGGACCGTGGGTGCTGAAACGCTGATGGCCATATTGCCTTGATGCCGCCTCAGGGTTTATAGTATCCTGGTTAATTCAGTAAGGCAAGCGATCTCATGGGTGACCTCTGACGAATGAGGTGTGGATGAAGGATTGAAGAACACCTGGTCCATGCCTATGTTCCGTGCACCTTCAATATCCACAACAAGATCGTCGCCAACAATGATGCTTTCGGCCGCTTTGGCCCCGGCTTTCCCCAGCGCGTAATGAAATATGCCGGGTTCCGGCTTTTTGATGCCAGCCTCCTCCGAAGTGGTCACCGTCCTGAAAAATCTCCCGAGCCGGGCGATCCTGAACTTCTGCTCCTGTACTTCCTGGAATCCATTCGTGATCAGATGAAGCGGATATCCGGACACAAGATACTCCAGGGCCTCGATCGCCCCGGGGAAAAGAAAGGCCTTTTCAGGGTCAACGGTTACATAGTCTTCCGACATGCCGATGGCTACATGATGGTCGTAAATCCCAAAATCAGCCAGCGTCATCTCAAAACGCATGATGTTGAGCTTCTCCTTCAATATTTCCCCCTTACGATACCAGCTCCATAGCATCTCGTTATGCTTTTCGTAATGCTTCCTGAAATCATTCAGCGATGGTACCCCGAGCCCCTGCAGCTCATATTTAACGAACATCTTCCGGAAGGAATCTTCTGCACTGGCATCAAAATCCCATATGGTGCGGTCGAGGTCGAAAAAGATATGCTTGTATTTCTTCATCGGGGCAAAGATAGTGATTATGTGGGTGCAGGGTGCAGGGTACAGGGTGCAGGGTATTGGCTGAGTTACGAACGCAAATCGAAATTGCAAAGGATATTGGTTACCTGGACCAAGAAACCTTTGGTCTTATTTCGGAACAAATGATCATGCTATCAAGGCGAATTAACAAACTTATTCAGTTCCGCTTGAAAAAATTACCACAAAAAAGATGATTCCAAACCTGGCAACTCGAGCACCCTGCACCCTGTACCCTGCACCCTGTACCCTGAATGTTGATCCTACAACTATACCATAAAAAAATAAGCATAAATTCTTGACATCGCCTCTGGATTGAATTATCTTTGTGATATCAAAATAGTATCAAAAAGGTATTAATTTAAATTGAATTGAAATGAAAGAAAAAAGTTATTCGCCGATGAGCGGTTACCTGGCTCTACTGGTAATCCTGGTCATGATCGGGTTTCCTGTTTACATGATGATCGTTTTTGAGCAGTTCTGGTGGGCCATCATGGGTGGTGTGGGCTTGTTTTGCTTTGCCGGCCTGATGGTGGTCAATCCGAACGAATCGATGGTCATGGTGTTGTTCGGTGCCTATAAGGGTACGGTTAAGAAAAACGGGTTTTTCTGGGTAAATCCTTTCTTTACCAGGAAGAAGATCTCCCTGCGTGCCCGTAACCTCGACAGGTCACCGATCGAGGTTAATGACAAGGTCGGCAACCCCATCATGATCGGGATCGTGCTGGTGTGGCGGGTTGAGGAAACGTACAAGGCTGCCTTCGAGGTGGATGATTATGTGCATTTTGTCGATATCCAGACCGAGGCAGCCATCAGGCAGCTGGCGGGCCATTACCCGTACGATAATTTCGACGATGAGATGGCCGAGATCACCCTTCGTTCGGGCGGTGAAGAGGTGAACCAGGTGCTGGAGGAAGAGATCCGCGAACGGCTTGGTATAGCCGGTATCCATGTGATCGAGGCCAGGATCAGCTACCTGGCATATACACAAGAGATTGCAAGTGCCATGCTGCGCA
>CAZHYA010000200.1:0-3783 GCA_964536525.1 uncultured Bacteroidales bacterium
CATATATTTGGTTTTCATTAGCACGAAAAATGACCCAAAAAAAAGGAAACGCAAACAAGGACCTCTCGAATAAGGTTTATGAGAGTGAACTGCGTAAGTTGCAGATCGAGCTTGTAAAGCTTCAGGAGTGGATCAGGCACAAGGGCCTCAAGGTGGTGGTCGTCTTCGAGGGACGGGATGCCGCCGGCAAGGGAGGCACCATCAAGCGGATCACACAGACCCTCAATCCCAGGATATGCCGGGTGGTGGCACTGGGCAATCCCACCGAGCGCGAAAAGTCGCAATGGTACTTCCAGCGCTATGTGCCGCATCTGCCTGCGGCAGGGGAGATGGTACTCTTCGACCGCAGCTGGTATAACCGCGCCGGCGTGGAGCGTGTGATGGGCTTCTGTAACGACGATGAGTACTGGGAGTTCCTGCGGTCGTGCCCCCACTTCGAACATATGATCATCCACTCGGGCATCATCCTGATAAAGTACTGGTTCTCGGTGAGTGCCGAAGAACAGGAAAAGCGTTTCAGGGCCCGGATGAAAGATCCCACACGCCGCTGGAAGATCAGCCCTGTCGACCTGGCCAGCATGAGCAAGTGGGTGGAATACTCCAAGGCCAAGGACGAGATGTTTTTCTACACCGACACCAAGCATTCGCCATGGTTTGTTGTGGAGGCCGACAACAAGAAGAAGGCCAGGCTCAACTGCATCCACCATCTGCTGTCGATGGTTCCTTATGAGACCCTCAGCAAGGAGCATATGGTGCTGCCCGAGCGCGTCATCTCACAGGGCTACGTGCGCCCGCCCATGGACGAGCAGACGTTTGTGCCGGAAAAGTATTAGGGTTCAGGCGCCGGGGATCCTGGCGTGTGCCAGCGGCAATGCTTTGCGATGGCCTGGAAGGCCACCACCGATCCCAGCTCGTCGGCCTTATGCCACAGGGCACAGGCGGCGGCGGTGTCTCCCCTCACGAGATCGATCCAGGCCTTGTTGTAATAGTTGTCGGCATATTCCGGGTCGATGGCGATGGCCTTTTCGAAGTCGCTTTCGGCTTGTTCTAGGTATTTCCTGTCGTAGTTGGCCAGCGTGCCGTAGATCATCCCACGGTTGCCATAGGCCAGCATGTGCCCGGGATTGTGCACGAGCACCGAATCGTAATCCCTGATGGCATCGCCATAGTAGATGAAGGCGTTGCGTACCATACCTTCGTTCCTGCTGAGCTGCCCTTCGAGGTGCTTCTTTTCGGCGATGTTCTGTTTGGCGTTGCCGCGGTAGAAATACGACAAAGCCTTGGCCGTGCTGTTGTTGCTGAGGATCACCGCGCGGCTGAGCAGCATGTCGGCACTGCTCCAGTAACGGCACTGCCTGTTCGACTGATATCCCAGGAAGGCGGCATAAACGAGCATTATCCCTGCCGCGATATAGGGGATCGTCCTCCTCCTCATGGCTTTGAGGCTGAAAAGCTCCGACACCAGGATGCCTGCCACAAGGTACAGCCCGATGAACGACAGGTAGGCATAACGGTCGGCGGCCACGAAGACCCTCGACCAGAGCAGCGGGAGCACCGGGAGGATGGCGAAGGTGAAGAACAGCAGCCCGGCAATGAGGCCCTTCTGCCTGTTCCGGTATTTATACACCAGATAGAGCAATGCCAGCGGGATGACAGGGCTCAGGTAATGCCACAGCGACAGGCTGCCGCTGCTGAGGTCGGGGTAGGCGTAGATGGGCGAAAGGTTTACCGGCACCAGGAATTTTACAAGGTAGAAGACATAGGTGTGGCAGAGGATGAAGAAGCGCTCGATCAGCGAATAATCATGCTGCAGCTCGGTGATGTGACCGTAGGCCTGTGCAGCATTCACCGTGACGATGCCGAACACGACGGAGAAAGCCAGGAAGGGCAGCTTCTCGGCCAGCACCCTGACGCTCCACCCGCGTCCGCGCCAGTAGTCGATCACCAGGAGGGCCAGCGGGAAGCTCATCGCCAGCGATTTGCTGAAGAAGGCAGCCAGCGCCAGCAGGAGGGTGGCCACGAAAAAGAGCACTTTCCTGTTTTCGATGTATTTCAGGTAGGTGAGCAGGCCGCCGAGGTAGAATGCGGTAAAGAGCAGCGTGCTCCTGGCTGCGATCCATGCCACCGGCTCCACGTTGAGCGGATGGATGGCAAAGAGCAGGGCGCCGGCGCCGGCAATGATCCGCTTTCGGCTGAGCCTGAGCAGCAGCAGCCAAACCAGGAAGACATGCTATTCGCCGATTCCCTTGCCCTGCAGGCTGCACAGCTTCTGGAGCGGAGAGGGTTTGACGAAGCACATGCAAAAACATGTTGGTGGCATGGTAGGCCTTTGCTCCATCGCCGGCGCTGGCGTAATTAATGGCCATGCTCACCACCGCCAGCGGCTGGTACATGCCCAGGTGGTATTCGGAGAAGATCAGGGTCAGGTCGAAATCCTGCACCCCCTTGTCGTTCATGTATTCGGTGTCGTCCCAGCCATGGAGGATGCCATTCTTCATGGATGGGTTAAAGATGATGAGGGCGGCGATGATGATGATCAGGGGCACGAGGTACTGCGTATAATTTTTTCCCTGCCCGCCTTCTTCTTTTATATTTCTGTTCTTTGCCACGTTATTCCTGTTTTACCGAAAATTTGTAAATGGTCGTGTAACCGTATGTTTCACCGGGTTCGAGGATGGTTGAAGGGAATCCCGGCTGGTTGGGAGCGTCGGGGAAATGCTGTGTTTCGAGGCAGAAGCCATGGTGCTGGTTATATACGATGCCATCCTTTCCCGTGAGGCTGCCGTCGAGGAAGTTGCCCGAATAGAACTGTATGCCGGGTTCGCTGGTGAACACCTCCAGGAAGCGTCCCGTTTGCGGGTCCAGGGCATCGGCAACCTTCATCATCTTGCCCATGTTGTTCAGCACAAAGGTGTGATCGTAACCTCCGGGCACTTCGGCAATGCGTTCGCCGATGGCATGCGGGCTGGTGAAGTCCATGGGGGTGCCCGCCACTTCCTTCAGTTCCCCTGTCGGGATGAGGGTCTCATCCACCGCCACGTATCTTTCGGCCGCGATGGTGAGCACATGGTCGAGGATGTCCTCCTGCGTCCCGCCCAGGTTGAAATAGGAGTGGTGGGTGAGGTTCACGGGCGTGGCCTTGTCGGTGGTGGCCTCGTAGCTGATCACCAGCTCATTGTGGTTGGTGATGCTATAGGTGACCGTGGTACTGAGGTTGCCCGGATAGCCTTCCTCCCCGTCGGGACTGGTATAACGCAGGATGAGCGAGGCGGTGTCGTTGCCGGTGCGCTCCTCCGCTGCCCATACCACCTTGTCGAAGCCCTTGATCCCCCCGTGCAGGTGGTTGGGACCGTTGTTGGTGGCCAGGGTGTATTCCACCCCATCGAGGGTGAATTTCCCTTTTGCGATGCGGTTGCCGTAACGCCCCACGATGCTGCCGAAATAGGGATGGCCGTCGAGGTAGGGCTGCAGGCTGTCGAAGCCCAGCACCACATCGGCCGGTTTGCCATCCTTGCCGGGCACCGTGATGGAGGTGACGATGCCCCCGTAGTTGGTGATCTTTACCGTCATCCCGCCTTCATTCTCCAGGGTGTAGAGGTATACATCCCTGGCGTCGACGGTGCCGAAATTTTCGCTGGTGATCTTCATGGGTTCAGAAGCTGTTTGTTTGTCGGGGGTTTGCTGCACACAGCCGGCCATTAGCAGCATGGCCAGCACAGGCATCATGATCGTGCTCAGTCTTTTCATGGGTTTTTGTTTGATCAGGGCCAAAGATAAAAAAAA
>CAZHYA010000200.1:3793-5147 GCA_964536525.1 uncultured Bacteroidales bacterium
CACACTGATTATCCTGTTTAATTTCTCCTGTACAACTTGCTGTAAGCAATACTGTGCATAAAAGAAGAATGAGTCCGGGATTCCTTTGCATATGCTGATTGATTGATGAGAGTCAAAAATAGGAAATTTTTAAAGACATGGATGTTTTATGCCCTGACAACCTTTTGCAAAGAAATTTTGTCTATTTTTAAGAGAATAAAACCAAAATCAGATATAAGTGAAGGAACAATTTGTATTATCCCTGTTATTATTTCTCTGTCTGCAGGGATATACGCAGGAGCGATTGGCAAAAGGCTTTGTTCTTGATAAGGAAAGCCATGCCGCATTGGAAGGTGTTGATATTTGGGTGGAAGGGGAAGCAGAAAAGGCCATTACAAATGAAAGAGGTGAATTTGTTATTCAAGTGGACAAGGGCTATCCATTCCTGATAATTAGCAAGGATACATATGAGAACTTGAGGTATAAACTTAAAGCGGGTTTTCAACATAAGCCGGCAAGGATATATCTTGAGCCGGTGAATTACACCAAAAATGTGGAAAGGGATCAGCAGTATAAAGACAGTCTCTTTTTTCTATACAAGAATGCTGTATCGCTTTCAATCAATGAATTTCTCCAGATAGGCCTCGGTCTGCGGTATGAAAGATTTATTGTTCCCAAACATTCCCTCGGCCTTCATGCTACCTATTATTTCTGCGGCCGCAGTTTAAGTGCTTATACATCCGGGTTGACTTATGATATAGAGGTAAAATATGTGGGATTTAAAGCGGCTCCTTTTTATCGCTTTTATGTATCGAGGAAGCACACCAAAGGTTTATTTGTTGATGCGAAAATACCGTTTGGCTATTTCAGTTTTAATGATCTGGAATACAGGTACAGTTACTATCATGATTCACATCGGTATAAATATATCTATCATTCTTTCTGGACCTGGGGCGGGGGAATATCACTTGGTTTCATGTCCCGCGTGGGGAAAAAGAATCATGGGTTCATTAATATATCAGTTGGTTATCAGTATTTTCCAATGGCAAAACCTCCGGAAGCCCTGTATGAAGAAACAAGCGGTGGGCATATTATTAAATATGAAACCGATGTCGACTGGTGGTCTCTGACGGGGCCCGGAGCAAAGTTTGAATGTAAATTTACCCTTGGTGGCGTGTTTTAATAATCTGTCTGTATCGGCTCTTGCTTTCCGAGGCTGATAACAGATGGAAAATAATGGTTGAATGAAGAAGCAATATGCCTTGCTATTTTTTCTGTTGTTGCAAATAGGTTTATTTGCCCAGAACCGCGTCGCAAATGGATATATCTATGATAAGGACAGCCTGCAGGCATTGGAGGGAGTAGAGATCAAGGT
>CAZHYA010000201.1:0-5136 GCA_964536525.1 uncultured Bacteroidales bacterium
TTGTTCTCCAGAAACTGGATGATGACGTAAAGCAGTATCACGCCGAAAACCAGTCCCGGGGTGTCGCCTGTGAGCAGCGCAAACATGAACGGGATGCTGGCCCCTATCCCGGTGCCAAAATATGGGATCAGGTTAAGTAATGCCGAGATGATCCCGAAAAGGATGGCATATTTCACGCCGACAATCCACAGACCAAAAGAATTGAGCACGGAAAGGATCACGACCACCGTGAACACGCCTCCGATGTAACGAGGGGTCACATAACCAACCTTCCTGATGACCTTGCGGGCATCATCTTCCTTTTCTGCAGGTACGAGCATGATGATAAAACGATAGAACTTATCGCGGTAGTACAGCATGTAGAACATGAAAACAGGCAGGAGCCCGATGGTGAAGATCGTGGATGTTGTTCCCTTGAAGAGGGATCTGGTGAAATTACCCGATATGTCGGAAAAGTCGTTGATCATGTCGTGGATAATGAAATTCTGTGATTCGACGGTGACACCGAACGACTGTTCGATAAAGATCCTGAGCTGGTCGATGTTGCTGTGGGCCTTCCTGATGAGGGCCGGCATATCCTGGGTGATATAACCGATATTCCTGTAGATGATGAAAATAAACAACGACAGGATGCCAATGAGCAGGATGATACCCAGCAGGTTGGCAAGGATACCCGGAAACCTGGCCTTTTTCTCGAGAAAATTAACGAGCGGATAGATAAGGTAACTGAAAATAACGGCCAGTACGATGGTGCTCAGGAAAGTCTTTGCCAGGATGATGCCATAAAAGAAAAGGATGATGAACAGCAGGACGGCCGCAAGTGTTATGATCCTTGGAGTTTTGTTCGGCATAAAATGGAGACTTAGAAATAATTCTGATATTTTTACGACTTAAAGATAATAAATGCAGCGCATAAAAGAAAGAGAACCAGGCAATATGACAATAAAAGATGCACAGGAAACGGTCGACCGATGGATTAAGACCACCGGGATACGTTATTTCAATGAGTTAACCAATACTGCCATCCTGATGGAGGAGGTAGGGGAGGTGGCCCGCCTCATGGCACGTAAGTATGGCGAACAGTCGTTCAAGGAAGGGGAGGAAGGCCATGACCTGGCCGATGAATTTGCCGACGTGCTCTTCGTGCTGATCTGCCTGGCCAACCAGACAGGTGTCGACCTTACGGCTGCCCTGAAGAGGAACATCGAAAAGAAAACAAGGCGTGATGCCGGCAGGCATGCAGGCAATAAAAAACTGCAGTGATCAGTGTTTCTCAGATCCTGACCTCGTTCTGCAGGATGCAGATATATTCCCGGTAAAGGCCATTTTTCTTCACTTCAAGAATAGAGATCATCTCATGAATGGCAGCTGCATGTTCGTTTGCAGGGAGATCCCGGGCAAACTTTTTCAGCTGGTATTCAAACACCAGGTGATCGTGCCAGGAGCCTGCCAGCTCGCCCACCTCTCTAAGGCGGCCGGCCTGAATATGCAGGTAGTCTTCGATGGGCAGCGATTCATCAAAAATGTTGTTGAGGTAGTTGACGTCTTTCAGACGTGACCTGATCTTATGCAGCCGTTCTTCATCATCGCTGCCGTGAAACAATTCATGGATATCGCTGGTATAGCCGATGAGCATCTCCTCGGCCGAGAAGTATGCCCGGTCTCGTGTTACATCCTCAAGGATATTGGCGAGTTGCTCTTCGTAACCAGCAAGCGCTGCCTTGTTGAAGGCTGACAGTGCAGGCTCAAACTTACTTCTGCGCTTTGATTCGCGCTGCTGAAGGTTTTCCCTGAACTTTTGAAGTATCGCATCGGGCGCATCAGTAAGGGTGTCGCAAAGGAATTTAAGCACCTGTATGTCGCGCAGGCGGCCTGCCCGTTTAAAAAGTGCGTTTATTTCCTGCATCGTCTCCTTCCCGCTGAAATTGCCACTGCCAATTCTTTCTGCCAGCCTGTTCACCACCCGCAGCCTCTTGATGCTCAGCCTGAGGTTATGTACGGCCTCAGGGTCGAGGGGGTCGGCGCATAGCCGGAGGTTCTCTTCCACCAGGGCGCTGTGCTTTCGGAAATATTCAAGGATGGTTGCCTGCATCCTGCAAAAGTACGCATTTCCCGCGAATCGCAAGGCCGTGGACCGGGCTGCCGGGATCAGGTCACTATTGTTAATTCAGGTACATCGGATGCTTTTCAATTGATTATTGCATATATTTATTTATATTTAATCAGTTTTTGTCGGGGGATTTTCATGTTAAAAACCATCCTTACGGTCGTATATTCATTAACAGTCGCCCTGGCGATCCATGCTCAGCCTTCCACCATCAGCGGACGGGTGATGGATGCCGCGACGGGCGAGCCGCTGGCATTCGTCAATATCGTCGTCGACGACAGCAGGCAGGGCGGGGCCACCGACATCGACGGCAAATTCAGGATCAGGTCGGCCGGTCCGGTCAGCTTTCTGAAGCTTACCTATGTGGGTTACCAGTCGGCAGTGGTCAATACACAGGGGGGGACTACGGGACTGAAGATCTTCATGGAAAAGATCCCATACGAATTACTCGAGGTGGTGATCTTGCCTGGCATTAACCCGGCGCATCGTATCATCAACAATGTCGTAGCTAACCGCGACATCAACAACCCGGAAAAGATGCGGTCATTCTCATACACTTCGTATGAAAAGGTGATCTTTACCATCGACCTCGACTCATTGCGGATGATGGATACGATGCTGCTGGATACGACATTGCTCGAAGTAAGGCGGTTTATCGACCGGCATGATGTGTTCATCGCCGAATCGGTGACGGAACGCCAGTATCTTTATCCCGCGAAGAATCGCGAAAATGTCATTGCCTCAAGGGTCTCGGGAATGAAAGATCCCATGTTCGTATTCCTGGTGTCGCAGGTGCAGTCAACATCATTTTACAATGAGCTGATCACCATCGGCCAGAATAAATACGTAAATCCCATCAGCCGCGGAAGCACATCCAAATACACCTTTATCCTTGAAGATACCGCGTATTCGGCTGCCGGCGATACCGTTTTCATCATATCCTACCGGCCGAAGGCCAATACCAATTTCGACGGCCTGAAAGGCCTGTTATCCATCAACACCTTCAACTGGGCGATCCAGAATGTGATTGCGGAGCCGGCAGAAGATGAAGGCCCGTTCAGCATCAGGATACAACAGAAATATGAACTCATCGACGGTGTTCAGTGGTTTCCGGTGCAGCTCAACACCGATGTGAAGATCAAAGCCATCGGAGCCCCTATCGACGGGAAGATCTATACATTTGTGGGTGTCGGCAAGAGCTATATCCGCGACATAGAGCTGAATCCCGAACTTGTGAAAAGGGAATTTACAAATATAGAAGTGGATGTGGACCCTGACGCCACACACCGCAGCGAGGAGTTCTGGGCCCGATACCGCGTCGATAGCCTTTCGGAACGGGATCTCCGGACCTATGAATTCATGGACAGCATCGGCAGAAAAGTCAATCTCGACAAGCTGGCCAGGACCTTCGAAACCATCATGACAGGGAAGATACCTGTGAAGTTTGTCGAATTCGACATCGATAAGTTTCTTCGCTATAACCAGTTTGAAGGGCTGTACCTGGGTCTGGGGATCCATACCAGCGAACGGCTCTCACAACGGTTCAGGCTCGGTGGATATTTTGGTTATGGCTTCGGCGACAAGACCATGAAATACGGGGGCGATGCCGGTATCGTTCTGCACCGCCCGAGTGAGCTGGAACTGAAGGCAGGGTATTTTTACGATGTGACCGAAAGTGGCGGGCTCAGCTTTTTCGACGACCAGAAATCGTTCCTGCGGGGCGAGGGGTTCAGGAATTTCCTCATCAGGAGGATGAACATGACCGAGCGCGCCTTCGTATCGTTGCAGTTCATGGCCTTGCAGCATTTCACATGGAATGCGACGGTGAGAAGCGACTTCAAACAAGCTTATCCCGACTATCAGTACGGTCAAAGCAGCAATGGTGTTTCCATCTTAAAGGACGAGTTCAGGTTTACCGAACTGTCGCTGGGTTTTCGCTTTGCTTTCAGGGAAAAGTTTCTGAGAACCAAGCGTATCAAGATATCTTTGGGCACCAAATATCCCGTTGTCCGCTTTCAATACACCCGCGGCCTGGAGGACATCCTTGAGGGTGAATTTGAATACCATCGTTTCGACCTGAAAGTGATGGAGTCTTTTTATACCAAATACCTGGGGATGACCAGCTTCGAGATCCACGCCGGTTATATCGACGGTGACCTCCCTTACTGCAATCTTTACAACGGGAATGGCAGCTACCGTGTCTTCACCATCTATGCCCCCGGCAGCTTTGCCACCATGCGCATGAATGAGTTTCTCAGCAACAGGTATGTGGCACTTTTCTTCAGCCACAATTTCGGTGCGCTGCTATTGCGCACACGCTTCTTCTCGCCCGAGATCGTCTTTGCCACAAACATAGCCTTTGGCGACCTTAACAATGCTTCTCAGCACCACGAGGTGGAATTCAACACTCTGGAGAAGGGGTATTACGAATCGGGGATTTTGTTGCACGGGCTGCTCGATCTGCGGTTTTACAAGCTGGGTGCCGGCGTGTTTTACCGTTATGGCCCTTACGGCTTTGACCTGCCGGCCGACAACTTTGCCTATAAGGTGAGCATCGTATTCCCCATCGAAAGTGTGCCGCGATGATGAGCCCTGTATTTTTTACACCTGGGTAAAATAGATGATCAGCGGGATCACCACCATGCCCAGCAATATCCCGAATGAGACCATGGAGGCGGCATATTCCTTGTCGAGCTTTTCCATGGAGGCAAAGATGATGGAGTTGAAGCCTACCGGTGCCGATGAGCCGATCAGCACGATGGTCATGGACAGGCCTTCGAGGCCGAGAAAGTGACAAAATGTGAGGCCGATGAGAAACCCCAGGACCATCCTGATGAGGATGCCGGCGAAAACCGGGCCGGGTTTGATCAGCCTGAGGTTGAAGAATACCCCGAGCGCGATCATCAGCAAGGGGACGGTTAGGTCGCCAAGGACCTGGAACAGGCGGGCAGGCATTGGCGGTATCAGGGTGTCGCTGAGGTTGAGGATGATGCCGGCCGTTAGTGCCCATATGGGTGGGTTGAAGAGAA
>CAZHYA010000202.1:0-5106 GCA_964536525.1 uncultured Bacteroidales bacterium
TCCCGGATGTCCCGAAAAACCAGAAATCTTCGATTTCATTGTTTTTCGAGGATCCTCGATCCCGGGAACCGGGAATCGGGACCAGATACCGGATACCAGGCGCCTGACGCCCGGTGCCTGGTGCCGGTTTTACGCAGCACTCAACTCAAAACTCAAAACTCAAAACTATATTCCCCCCAAATATTTGTTATTTTAGGAAAAAGTACTAATTTTGCACTCCGTTTTCCGGAAACGGAAAGTTTTATTAATCAATAATATTTACAAACATGAACCAGTACGAAACCGTTTTCATTATGACTCCCGTTTTGTCTGAAGATCAGATGAAGGAAGCGGTTGATAAGTATCGGAAACATCTCAAGTCAGTGAATGCCGAGATCGTTTTCGACGAGAGCTGGGGTTTGAGGAAACTCGCCTATCCCATTCAGAAAAAATCAACCGGGTTCTATCATCTCTTCGAATACAAAATGGATGGAAAGGAACTCAAGGAATTTGAATTGCTGTTTAAAAGGGATGAGCGTATCCTCCGTTTCCTCACCGTGAAACTGGACAAGCACGCCATTGCCTACAACGAAAAGAAAAGGAAAAAGGCAGCCGAAGAAAAGGCCGTTGAGCAGGAAGCCTGATCCAGTTATTCATCACTAAAAAATCAGAACAATGGCACAAAACACAGGTGACATAAAATATCTGACTCCGATAGCAGTCGACACCAAAAAGAAAAAATATTGCCGGTTCAAGAAGAGCGGCATCAAGTACATAGATTACAAGGACGAAGACTTCCTTTTAAAATTTGTTAATGAGCAAGGCAAGATCCTGCCAAGAAGGATCACCGGCACTTCGACCAAGTACCAGAAAAAAGTGGCCCAGGCCGTGAAGCGTGCACGCCACCTTGCCCTGATGCCTTATGTTGCGGACCTTTTAAAATAAGGAGGAAAATAAAATGGAAGTTATTCTCAAGGAAGACATCCCAAGCCTGGGATATAAAAACGACCTCATCACCGTTAAGAACGGTTATGCGAGGAATTACCTGATCCCCAAGGGTCTTGCGGTCATGGCAACGGAAACCAGCAAGAAAGTGCTGGCCGAAGTAAAGAAGCAAAAAGCGCATAAGGAAGAAAAGATCCTCAAAGAAGCCGAAACCCTAGCCAAAGCCCTTGGCAAGATCACCGTTAAGATTGCTGCCAAAGCCGGCACTTCCGGTAAGATCTTCGGCTCGGTCAACGACATACAGGTCGCCAATGCGATCAAGGAACAGCACAATTTCGAAATTGACCGTAAAAACATCCATTTCGACGGGGAATCCATCAAGGACCTCGGCGAATACACGGCAAAGATAAAACTCCACAAGGATGTTACGGTTGAAGTGAAATTTGAAGTTTACGCCGAATAGCAATCAGGCCATAAAGCATGATAAAGATCATTCCGGGTTCCCGGGATGATCTTTTTTTATTGCTGCTACAGCGACTGGTTAAAGGTAATGAAGAAATTGGCCAGAAAATTCCATAACGTGACCACACAGATGGCAAAGAACTTGGCCACATAAAAGTTGATCTTAAACCTGCTCACGATCAGCCACAGCACCAGGTTGTTGATGCCGAGCCCGATAAGGGAGATCACCAGGAACTCGGTATATTCAATAGCAATATCGGGGTTGTCGCTCTCAAAGGTCCATACCCTGTTCAGGATATAGTTGGAAGAGGCTGCGATGGTAAAACCGATCGAATTGGATATATATTTTTGTACCCTGAAGATCTCCTTGAAAAGATAGGTAAAGGCATAGTCGACGAGAAGGCCCGAGAAGCCGACAGCAGCAAACTTGAGGAACTTGAGAATGAAGGAGGTGCTCAGAAAGTCAAACATGCCTGTTCAGTAAGTCGCAAAGATATGAAAATGGATCGAAGCAATCAGAGTTGTACGAGCAACACCTTTTTCTCCCCGTCGCGCATGATGTCGACCGTGATGATCTGTCCGGCCTCCAGCTTCTTGAGCCTGGCCATATAATCGTATATATTGGTGATCTCCATGCCGTCGATGGCCACGATCATATCGCCCTTTTGCATGCCTGCCTTCTCCGCCGGACCGTCGGTCCTCACGCCGCCCACACCCAGGCCATTGTTTTCGCTGCTGGTAAAGTCGGGTACGATGCCCAGGGTAACCTTGAAGCGGTATCCCTGGCTGGAACGCGTTTTTGACCCCGCTTCCCTGAAAGCCAGCGCTGCATCGCGGGTTGCCACTTCCATGATGAGGGAATGAGCGAAATCAGAAACCAGCCGTTGTCCCTCGAAGTTGATAAACTCAGCATCATCATCAGGGGTATGGTAATCCTGGTGTGCACCGGTGGAGATGAAAAATACAGGAATGTCTTCTGCATAGAAGGCTGCATGGTCGGAAGGGCCGAAGCCTTCGCGCGAGTAGGAGCCTTTCAGGCCGTATTCCTCCAGGTATTTACCGATCAGCTCCTCCGACTCCACGGCGGTTCCGGTTCCGCCGAAGGCCACCGACTTTTCCTCGCCGAGTCGGCCAATCATGTCGAAGTTGAACATGGCCACCACCTTACCCATGTCAATGACCGGGTTTTCGACAAAATATTTCGACCCGATGAGCCCCATCTCTTCTGCGCCAAAGGCCACGACCACGACCGATCTTTTGAGATTTTCCCTTTCGGCGCTGAGCTTCCCGGCAATTTCGATGATCCCGGCCACCCCGGAGGCATTGTCGTCGGCGCCGTTATGCACCGCATCGGCACCGGGATCCCTGCTTCCCGAACCGGGGCCACCCATGCCCAGGTGATCGTAGTGGGCCCCGATCACGATGATCTCTTCTTTGAGGTAAGGGTCTGCCCCTTCTATCATGCCAACCACATTCATGGTTTGCACCTTATTGTGCACGACATCGGATTTCCCGTAAAGGCTGCTTTCTGTTTCCGATGAATTAGGGGCCATATCATCGATGATCTTTTGCTCGAGATCGGCCACACTCGTGCCAAGGATGGCATCGGCAAGATCCCTTTTGGCATGGAACACCGGTATGCCGGCATCAGCGGTAGTTTTGTCGTAGAACATCCGCATCAGCGCATCATCCTTGTCGAATTGCTCGCCGGAAACAAAGACCACACCCGCAGCACCATTGTCTTTTGCCGTAAGCACCTTTTCCCGCAGCCCGGCCCAGGCGGAAAACGGACTTTCAGCTCTTTCCTCTCCGGGCTCGCCACGCAATATTACGGCCCACTTCCCCTCCAGGTCGACCCCTCTGTAATCATCCCAGTCGAGGCTGTCGTTCTTCACCCTGAAACCATAGCCTACAAATACAACACCTGCTTCCAATTCCGTATTCCTTGAGAACGAGAGGGGAATAAAATCCTCGTTCAAAATGCCTTCACGATTTTTGGTTGCAAGCGCATTTTCCGTTCCGGCCTCGACACCGGTAACCACATCAAAATACTGGAATCCGTTATCACCCAGCAGCATGAGACCAGCATTCCCAAAACGGGAAGCGATATATGCAGCAGCAAGCCGATCCTCATCCGTGCCGGGAAGCCTCCCTTTCAATTCATCCGATGCCAGGTAAGTGACATGCTGCCGGAGTTCTTCGGCAGTAATTTCCGGATTTTCCTGAGCGATGGCTGTCTGAAGGAAGAAAAAAGGCAACAGGACAAGCCATCCAAACATATTTTTAAGCGCCATGAGATTTCACTTGAATTTATTTAACGATACCCGCAAGTTTGTGCATTGCAGGGAGCCCAAAATTACACAAAATCATTCATCCTGATGCCGGTTAATTCTTCGCTCAGTTCCCAGAGGTTTTTTCTGTATTGAGGATCAAACGAAAAAGACGAAGGATCGCCCAGGCGTCCGTCGGAGAAATATTTTCCGGTAATGTCGTCGACCGAAGGATCGGAAGCGAGAAACACGGATGTTTTGCTCCCTTCCCTGGTTGAGCTGCCGGTGATGCCAAAGCCGGCATGCAGCAATTTTGTCGACACCACCCCGGGGTGCAGGCTGTTGCTGGTGATCATATGTCCTTGAAGCCTTTTGGCGAGCTCGTGCGAGAACATCACATTGGCCATCTTAGAGAGGGCGTAGGCGCTGTAGTCGATGTAAGCGTTTATCTCCGTGATGTCGGTAAAATCGATCCTCGGGCTGTTTGTATGGGCCACCGAACTCACCGTTACGACCCTTGCCTTGCCGGCCTTCTTCAACAGAGGCAAAAGCTGCAGGGCGAGTGCAAAATGCGACAGGTGGTTTACGGCGAAGGTCATTTCGTAACCATCGTCCGAAAACTCCTGGCCTCGAACGAATACCCCTGCGTTGTTGATCAGCACATCGATCTTTTCGTATTCCCCGTTCAGCTTTTCCGCCATGGCCTCCACTTCACTGAGGGATGACAGGTCGGCAGCGATGTAATCGGCATGGCCATTGCCGGAATAGCGGTGCATTTCTTCCAGTACTGCCCCGGCCCCGGATCCATTGCGCCCGTGCACGATCACGCTGGCACCTGCCCGCACCAGTTCAAGGGCCGTTTGCCTGCCTATGCCGTCGGTTGCCCCGGTGATCAATACATGCTTGCCTTTCATGAGATTGTTTTAGTACCCTATAAAACAACGGCAACTCTTATTATGTTCAGCAGAAAATCTCTGACAGGAATCGACATGCACCTCATTTGTCCCAAAACAGGAATCCATTTCCATAATTAAGACGAATTGCAGCCCATTTGATTTAGCTATACCATTGATTATCTGATGATTAATTCTGTGGCACGCCTTTTGTTATTTACATTCTGCCTTATAAAGATTTGGTTTTGTTTATTTTGAGAGGGGCTGTCCAGACCAGACAGCTCTTTTCATTTTTATGGATGTCGGGGACCAGAAGCCAGATGCCAGAAGCCAGATGCCAGAAGCCAGATGCCGGATGTCCCGAAAAACCAGAAATCTTCGATTTCATTGTTTTTCGTGGATCCTCGATCCCGGGAACCGGGAATCGGGACCGGATGCCAGAAGCCTGATACCAGAAGCCAGATGCCAGATGCCAGAAGCCAGATGCCGGATGCCAGAAGCCGGATGCCGGATGTCCCGAAAAACCAGAAATCTTCGATTTCATTGTTTTTCGTGGA
>CAZHYA010000203.1:0-1732 GCA_964536525.1 uncultured Bacteroidales bacterium
TGAAAATCGATGAATCTGTATATAGTATCGGATGATCCCTCCCAAATCTCATTGAAATTAAAGCGAATCTTGAGTTCGTAACGGCGAGCATACTCTTTACGTGTCCAGGCTGTCAACCTGGGCACGTCATCGTTGATAAATCCTATTTTCAGAGCGAAACCTGGAGGGTTTATGTCAAATTCATTGAATTCGAAAGTTTGGGTTTCAGATGTAATTTTAAGATCCCCGTAAAGGATCTGCATCAAATATTTCTTTTCTGGTTCAGGCTTGAACGGGCTATAATAAATAATTTGGTTTGGATAATAAAAAACTGAATCACCGGCTTCTTTATTGTTTATAGTAATGGTGTCGAAATAATAGATATTTGATGGATTGTCCTCTGGCCATACCCTTACATCGAGCTTTTGGATGAACTGGCTCGAATCCGGAACCTTAGCCATCACCAGTGCATTGTCGGGGCCGAGAAATGCCTTGTTGATCTTGAGGTAGGTGGTGTCATCATTGGGGTCGAGCAGTCCGTACACCACCACGATCTGCTCATAGGATGCATTGATGTCGACATCATTGCTGCACCTGTTGAAGATCATTATTGCGACGACAGAGAGCGTCAGTAGGGCCAGTTTCTTCATTTCAGCATGGTTAGGGCTGACAAAAGTAGTTAAAATTAATGAAACCCGGGCCGGGGCGGATTAATTTAAGTATCGCAATGCTTGGCGGTAAAAGCAGTTGCAGGGCTATTATCATTTTCTTCATACCTTTGTTGCAACTATTATATGTCAACCTAAAATGACACCATGGAAATAGAACCCACATTTCCCAAGGTCACCACACATGTCCTTCAGGAGATGAAGCTTAAGCAGGAAAAGATCGCCATGCTCACGGCCTATGATTACAGCATGGCGCGCATCCTCGACCAGGCTGGCATCGACATCATCCTTGTGGGCGATTCGGCTTCCAATGTGATGGCCGGACACAAGACCACCCTGCCCATCACCCTCGACGACATGATCTACCATGCCTCTTCGGTTATGCGGGCCGTAAAGAGGGCCCTTGTGGTTGTCGACCTTCCCTTTGGCACATACCAGGGCGACTCGAAAGAGGCCCTGCAGTCGGCCATCCGCATCATGAAGGAGTCGGGGGCCAATGCCGTGAAACTGGAAGGAGGACAGGAGATCCTCGAGTCGATCGAGCGCATCCTCTCGGCCGGCATTCCCGTGATGGGGCACCTCGGCCTGACGCCCCAGTCCATACATAAATTCGGCACTTACGTGGTGAGGGCCACCGAAGAAAAAGAGGCCAGGAAACTGGTGCAGGATGCCCGGCTGCTGGAGGATGCCGGATGCTTTGCCGTTATCCTGGAAAAGATCCCGGCAAAGCTGGGTGCCGAGGTGGCCAGCCAAAACCGCATCCCCGTCATCGGCATAGGAGCCGGGAACGCCGTCGACGGGCAGGTGCTCGTATTACACGACATGCTGGGGATCACACAGGAGTTTTCGCCGCGATTCCTCAGAAGATACCATAACCTCAGCGAGGAGATCAAAGGCTCGGTGAAAGCTTATATCAATGATGTGAAAAGCCTCGATTTTCCGAATGAAAGGGAACAGTATTAGAGTGATTAGTGATTAGTGATGAGTGATGAGATGCAGGGTGTACATCGCCATATCCGTGAACTCGACCCGGAGGAGATCCTCTTCGAGGACAATCATATCATCATTGTCAACAAGCGTGCTTC
>CAZHYA010000203.1:1742-5105 GCA_964536525.1 uncultured Bacteroidales bacterium
GTGC
This sequence comes from uncultured Bacteroidales bacterium, assembly GCA_964536525.1. Classification (GTDB taxonomy): domain Bacteria; phylum Bacteroidota; class Bacteroidia; order Bacteroidales; family B18-G4; genus B18-G4. The sequence continues at coordinate 1,747 of CAZHYA010000203.1, forward strand.
AGGGCGACCGTACCGGAGATGTGCCGCTGAGCGAGGTGGTAAAGCACTATATCAGGGAGAAATACAACAAGCCGGGTGAGGCCTTCCTGGGGGTGGTACACCGCCTCGATCGTCCGGTAAGCGGAGCGGTGATCTTTGCCCGCACCGGCAAGGCGCTGGCGAGGCTCAACGAGATGATCCGCGACAGGAAGATCGCCAAAATATACTGGGCTGTCACTTCCGCGCTGCCGCCCGACCCTGAAGGCCATCTGATCCATTACCTTAAGAAGAACGAGAAAAAAAACACATCGTTTGCCTACGGTGAACCGGGCGGGGGCAGGCTTAAAGCCGAGCTGAATTATCGCCACCTGGCCTCATCCGATAACTACCACCTGCTCGAGATCGAACTCCTTACCGGAAGGCACCACCAGATCAGGGTGCAGCTGGCAGAGATAGGGTGCGTGGTCAAGGGCGACCTGAAATACGGCGCAAAGCGTTCGAACAAGGATGCTTCCATACACCTCCATGCCCGAAAGCTCTCCTTCCTGCATCCCGTAAGGAAAGAAACCGTGGAGATCGTGGCCCCGGTGCCCGCTGACCCGCTGTGGAAATATTTCGAGGCGGAGTGTGGCCCCTGAACATCGCCGGTTTTTTTCTAAGCATCTTTTTCTAACTTTGGATGATGCATCCGAAGGATAAATCCATGATTATTTTCCGCAGTCTGGCGTTGCTGTGCCTGCTGATGTCTGCCGGGGAGCCTGCCATAGGTCAGTATTACAGTACCGGGCAGGAGCCTGCCTCCATCAGGTGGAAGAAGATCACGACCGAAAATGCGACGATCATCTTTCCTGATTATTATGAGGAAAGGGCCCGCTGGCTTGCCGGCTACCTCGATGCTGCCTCTCCGGCTGTTGCCGGGTCGCTGAAGCACCGGCCGAAAAGGATACCCCTGATCATGCATACCCAATCGGCCACCGCCAACGCCGTGGTGGCCTGGGCGCCAAAACGCATGGAGTTTTATACCACTCCGCCCCAGGACATGTACCCCCAGCCCTGGCTCGAACAGCTGGTGCTGCACGAATACCGCCACGTGGTGCAGATCGACAAGCTCAACCAGGGCCCGGTGAAGGTACTGTCGTGGCTGCTTGGCCAGCAGGGTACGGCAGCCATCCTGGGCCTTTATGTGCCGCCATGGTTCCTCGAAGGTGATGCGGTGGCCACGGAAACAGCCCTCAGCGAGGCCGGCCGTGGCCGGCTTCCGCTCTTCGAAATGAAGCTCAGGACACAGCTGCTGTCAGAAGGCCCCTGCTCGTACGACAAGGCTGTTCTCAGATCGTACCGCGACTTTGTGCCGGATCATTACGAGCTTGGATATTTCCTGGTAGCCGAGGGAAGGAGGAAATACGGTGCTGATATCTGGGCACATACGCTCGACAGGGTCGCCCGTCGGCCTTATATGGTTACCCCATTCCAGAAGGGGATCAGGGATGTGAGCGGCTTGCGAAAACTGCCCTTTTACCGCGATTGCATGGAAAGCCTCGGCAAGGATTGGCAGGAGCAGGATAGCATGACCGACAAAACGCAGTTTCAGATATTGAGTCCCGAAAAGAGGATCTATGCCAACTACCGTCATCCCGGGTTCATCAACGATACCCTTCTTGTTGCCCTGAAGGTCAGCTTCGACGACATCCCCCGTTTTGTAGGCATCAATCCCGACGGAAAAGAAAAAAGGTTATACACGCCGGGGTTCCTGGATATGGAATCCCTGTCCGTTCAGGCAGGGAAGATATGCTGGGCCGAGCGGAGGCCCGACCCCCGCTGGGATAACCGCAGCTATACGACGATCAGGATCCTTGATCACGCTACAGGAAAGGTGAAAAATATCAGGCACCGCCTGCGGCTTTTTGCTCCAGCCCTTTCGGCCGACGGCGCCCGGGTGGTAGCCGTGAAGGTCGACAGCCTCGACCACTATTCGCTCGTGGTGATGGATGCCCTGAACGGGAAGATCATGCACAACATCCCTTCGCCGGCCAATACCTTCCCGCTGACACCGGTGTGGGCGGGCGACGGCCTTGTGATCGCCGTGCTGGTGTCGGAAGAAGGTAAGGCCATCGCCAAGTTCGACATCGCCTCCGGCAGGAGCAAGATCCTGACGGGATGGGATCATACCGATATCTCGCAGCCCTGCTACAGCGAACCCTACCTCTTCTTCACGGCCGCCTGGTCGGGGATCTCCAACATTTATGCCCTGAACCTTCAGGAAGGGGATATCCACAGGCTCAGCTCGGCGCGCTTCGGCGCCACCGACCCGGTCCTGGCCGCCGACAGCAGTTCTTTGGTGTATGCCGATTATGATGCGACGGGATTCAGGATCGTGAAGATGCCATTGGATTCGGCCGGCTGGCAGCTGATTGATGACATTTACGACCGGTCGGCAGGGTTGTATCGCGACCTTGTTGCACAGGAGGAGAAGGTCATCCCGGGATCGGAGGTCGAACCCACGGACCTTCCGGCCCGAAAGTATTCGAAGCTGGCGAACCTGTTCAACTTCCACAGCTGGGCACCGCTCGATATCAATGTGTCGAGCTACGACATAAGGCCGGGCGTTTCCATCATGTCGCAAAACCTGCTCAGCAGCAGCTTCCTTACCGCCGGCTATGGCTATGACCTCAACGAAGAGGCCGGGAAAGTCTACGGGACCTATACCTATGCCGGCTGGTACCCCGTCATCGACCTGAGTGCCGACTACGGGCTGCGCCGCGATTATGCTTATCTGCCGGAACAAACGGAATTGAAATGGGATGAGACCAACCTCAGGGCGGGGGTCAGGCTGCCGCTCGACCTGAGGCGGGGGAAACACTTTGCAGGTATCCAGGCCGGGCTGTATGCAAACCAGGTGCTGAGGCGGATGAAGCCCGGAAGCGTGGTGGATTTCAGGAAACCGGATGTTTTCTCGCTGGGTTATGGCTTCACGGCCTACCGGCAGCTCAGGTCGAACTTCAGGGATATCTTTCCGCGCTGGGGGCAGAGCCTGGGACTGTATTACCGTAATACCCCCTTCGGCCAGGGGGCGGCCAACGAAATTGCAGCTGCGGTCATGAACCTGTATTTCCCGGGCATTCTCCGCCACCAGGGGCTGAACCTGTATGCCGGATACCAGCAAAGGCTTATCGGGTTTTACAAGTTCAGCGATATCGTGGCCTATCCCAGGGGGATCAGCGGCAGGCAGGATGAGGAACTGCTCAGTATCCGCTCAACGTATGCCTTCCCCATAGCCTATCCCGACTGGAGCATCGGGCCTGTCATCTACCTCAAGAGGATACGAGGTAACCTGTTCTATGATTATGCCATGGGGTTTAATGACGGACGCGATAGAACCT
>CAZHYA010000204.1:0-5081 GCA_964536525.1 uncultured Bacteroidales bacterium
ATCAAACAGTTTGAAGAGCAACAGGCTGTTACTGCTCCTGAAGAGCAGTAGCATTTGATATTCTGTGTTCTGTAGGTACGATTTGAAATCTTGTTTTCAATATTCGCATGCAATTGAAAACACAGCATCCAGAATTGACAATTAATCGTGCAACGATTACAGGGGGCTACTTCGCATAATTAATTGCGCGGGTTTCCCTGATCACGGTGATCTTGATCTGCCCGGGGTAGGTCATCTCATCCTGGATCTTCCTCGAGAGGTCGTACGACAGCTGGTTTGCTTCCGCATCCGACACTTTTTCCGCACCTACGATCACGCGCAGTTCACGTCCGGCCTGTATGGCATAGGTCTTGACCACGCCGGGGTAGTTGAGGGCCAGCTCTTCGAGTTTGCTGAGCCGCTGGATATAGGCTTCGGCCACCTCACGCCTGGCACCCGGCCTGGCGCCTGAGATGGCATCGCACACCTGCACGATGGGTGCGATGAGCGATTCCATCTCGATCTCGTCGTGGTGTGCACCGATGGCATTGCAAACGTCGGGTTTTTCCTTGTATTTCTCGGCCAGTTTCATCCCCAGGATGGCATGTGGATGTTCGGGTTCGTTATCGGGCACCTTGCCGATATCGTGGAGCAGGCCGGCCCGTTTTGCCTTTTTGGGATTGAGGCCGAGCTCGGCGGCCATGGTGGCACAGAGGTTGGCCACTTCGATGGAGTGCTGCAAAAGGTTCTGCCCGTATGAGGATCGGTATTTCATCCTGCCCACCATCCTGATCAGCTCGTGGTGCATGTTGTGGATGCCCAGGTCGATGGCCGTGCGCTTGCCCGTTTCCACGATCTCCTGCTCGATCTGCTTGCGTGTTTTGGCTACCACCTCCTCGATGCGGGCAGGATGGATCCGGCCGTCGGTGACCAGCTTGTGCAGCGAGAGCCTGGCGATCTCCCTTCTTACGGGGTCGAAGCCGGAAAGGATGATGGCCTCGGGCGAATCGTCGATGATGATCTCGATGCCGGTGAGCGATTCCAGGGCACGGATGTTGCGGCCTTCACGGCCGATGATGCGCCCCTTGATCTCGTCGTTGTCGAGGTGGAATACCGACACCGTATTTTCTATCGCATGCTCAACAGCAGTGCGCTGAATGGACTCAATGACGATTTTTTTGGCTTTCTGGTTGGCGGTGAGCTTTGCCTCGTCAACGACCTCTGAAATATAAACCTGTGCATCGGCTTTGGCTTCATCGAGCAGGGTCTCGCTGAGCTGGGCCTTGGCCTCGGCAGCGGAGAGCCCCGAAATGGCCTCCAGCTGTTCAACCTGCTGCTTGTAGGCCTTGTCGAGATCCTGCTGCTTCCTGGCCACCAGCTCGAGCTGGTTGTTGAGGTTGTTCCTGATCGACTCCACCTCGTTCTGCTTTCGCTGCAGCTCTTCGATCCGTTGCGAAATACTCGATTCTTTCTGTTTAAGCCTGCTTTCGTTCTGCTGTATCCTGGCATTCTTTTCGTTGATCAGCTTTTCATGCTCGATCTTGTGTTGAAGGAACTTCTCTTTGGCTTGCAGGATCTTGTCCTCCTTATACACTTCAGCTTTTTCCTGTGCTTCAAGCAACAGCTTCTCGCTTTTCTTTTCAACCGTCTTACGAAGCAGGGTCGACGTGATGACGACCCCAAGCACCAGTCCGGCAAGGCCTGTAAGAGCGAGGTACACTATATCTAACATCATCTCAGCGTTTTAATTAAACATGATTAACCAGAGCAGCAGATGTGGAAGGCAAAAAAAAACCCGCATTAATTCGTGGGTTTTACGAAACCCCAAAAGACACGGATAGGGCGGCCAAGCTATTCGAACTTCCCCTGTCCCTGGCTATCAGGAAATCCGCCGAAACGGATGGGGGCCTGCTCTAGGAACTTATGAGCCAAACCCTGATGTTAGTAATGTTGAGTTTACAAACCAAAATGAATTAACGCGGGTATATCTTAATATTTTCAAAGAACGGTTAACGTGGACTATCCTTCTTTTTGTTCCGAAAGCAACTTTTCCAGGTCTTTCAATCCATTGATCAGCACTTCATGATCGGTGCTGAACATGGTCTCAGCTTTTAACGATGAGGTTGCAAACCAAAGCGACACCATTGCCAGCAAGTCCTGGCTGTCGTTAAAAGCATAGGTATTTGCATATTCATTGATCTTTTCATTAATTAACCTGGCAGCTTTACGTATGGCCTCTTCCTCCTCTGCCCTCACTGTCATCCTGTATGGACGGTTGGCTATCTTTACTGTAATTGCTAATTCATCCATCCGGTCTTCATCCTGTTAAGGCCTCTCTACTGATCTAAAAGTCCGACACATTTATCAATTTCCCGCAACAGTTCATCAATTTTTGCCTTCACTTCTGTTGAACTTTCTTTATCTGTTAGCGATTTCGCGATTTTAAGTTTAACGATCTGTTCTCTTAACTGTTCTGTTTCTCTTTTTAGTTGTTCAATGGTTTTCAGAAGGCCAGCGTTCTGGGTTTGTAACTCAGCACGTTCTCCTTTAATTGCCCGGTGCCGGCCAAGCAGTTCCAAAACCTGCTCATTAATTCTGGAAACTAATTCTTTAGCCTGCTCCATTAAGCTTCTTGAGCTAACAATTTCATACAAAAATAAGAAATTATGAGCCAATTGCAAGCGTTTGTCCCGAATTAAATTCATTTTTTACAACAAGATATCCCATTTCACTTAAAGTTATGGTGCGACATTTATGGAAATCCGGTATTAATCATTAGGGGGACCCGATAAATGAACCACTGAAGCATGAAAGATATTCCTGAAGCATTCATCCACTACCTGTGGAAATACCGTCTTATCCGTGCGGGGGTCTGCACGGGATCAGGCGACATGGTCACGGTTATTCATCCGGGAACGCACAACAGCAATGCCGGGCCCGACTTTTTATGTGCACGCGTAAGGATCGGCGACACCCTGTGGGTGGGCAATGTCGAGATCCATGTGAAAGCCTCCGACTGGCAAAGACATCGCCATCACCGCGATGAATCATACAACAGTGTTATCCTGCACGTAGTGGCGGAGAACGACTGCACCGTCAGGACGGCCTCGGGCAATGTCTTGCAGACCCTGGAAATTGGAGAAGCGTTCGACAGGAAGCTGTTATCGCGTTACAGGGACATCAGCCAGAACCTGCTTTGGGTGGCGTGCGAAAATATGATCGGCAGCGTGAAAAGGGTTCACATCAGCAGCAAAATTCATGCCCTGGCCATTGGCCGGCTTTACGAAAAAGCGGAAGTGATAAGGGAGGAGCTGGTGCAAACAAATATGGACTGGGAGGAATGCTGTTATCGCACCCTGGCACGACAATTTGGGGCAAAGCTGAACAGGCAGCCCTTCGAGATGCTTGCCCGAAGCCTGCCGGCAAGCGTGATCAGAAAATACAGCCACAGCCTTTTCCAGCTGGAGTCGCTGTTTTTCGGTCAGTCGGGATTGTTAAACAAGAGGCTTTACGGTGAGTACCCCCGCAATCTCAAAAAAGAACATGCCTACCTTGCCCTGAAGCACGGGCTGGCACCCATGCCCGGATACCTGTGGAAATTCATGAGGTTGCGGCCCGCGGCATTCCCAACCATAAGGCTGGCCCAGATGGCCGAACTCTACAGCCGGGCGCCGGTACTGCAGAACATCCTAGAAGCAAAGGACCTTACCTCTTTGTACAAATACTTTTCACTCGAAGCGTCGCCATACTGGACCGACCATTTCCTTTTCGACCGGAAAAGCATTGCCGGGAAGAAAAGGCTCGGCAGGCAGAGCATACAGGTCATCCTCATCAATGCGGCCATCCCCCTGGTCTGTCTTTATGGCCAGGAGATGAACAGGCAGGACCTCTGCACACGCGCCGTGGACCTTCTCGAATCACTGCCACCCGAAGATAATGCGATCATCAGGAAATGGCATTCCATTGGCGTTACGGCATCAAACAGCCTCGAGACCCAGGGCTTGCTCCAGCTTAAAAAATGCATGTGCGACAATAAGGCTTGCCTCGAATGTGCCATAGGCCATCAGATCCTGCAACAGCAGTTGTAAGGGTGGTGTGGAAATTTTCATACCTTTGGATTGCTCAACATCCGGCAAGTGGACAAAACAGGTAAAAGAAAGATCATCACCGCCATCATACTGCTGTGCATCATCATCGTGATGGGGGTTACCGGCTATATGATCATCGAGGGCGATGACTTCCTCACCGCCCTGTACATGACCATCATCACCATCTCCACGGTAGGTTTCGGGGAGATCCACAAGCTTAGTCCAACAGGCAGGGTGTTCACCATCATCCTGATCCTCTCCAGCTTCGGCACCTATGCCTATGCCATCTCCATCATTACCAAACATATTGTGGAAGGACAGCTGGCAGGGTTCTTTGCCGGGGTTGGCAGGAAAAACTCAAAAGCAAGGAAAATGGACAACCATATCATTATCTGCGGCTTCGGCCGTAACGGGCAGCAGGCCGCCTATGAGCTCGTCGCCCACCATCAGCCGTTCGTGATCGTGGAAAGCAACCATGATGAGATCCTGCGGCACATGGACAAGGACTTTATCTTTGTTGAGGGCGACGCCACCAACGACGATGTGCTGGAAAAGGCCAATATCGCGAAAGCCAGGGCCCTGATCACCACCTTGCCCAATGATGCCGACAACACCTATGTGACGCTGACGGCCAGGGCGATGAACAAAGATCTGATGATCATCAGCCGGGCGACGAGCGAAAGCTCAGAGAAAAAGCTCAAAGTGGCCGGGGCCAACAATGTGATCATGCCCGAGCGTGTGGGCGGCGCCCACATGGCCACACTGGTGGCCCGTCCCGACGTGATGGAGTTCCTCGAAAACCTCTCGGTACAGGGAAAAGCACCGACAAACCTCGAAGAGATCGTCTGCAGCGAGCTGACCAGGGATTTGTCTGCCAAGAACATCGCCCAGCTCGGCATACGGGAAAAAAGCGGTGCCAACATCATCGGGCTCAAAACACCCGAAGGGGAATTCGTCCTGAATCCCTCTTCGGACTACAAGGTGACCAGGGGTACCAAGCTTTTCGTACTTGCC
>CAZHYA010000205.1:0-5058 GCA_964536525.1 uncultured Bacteroidales bacterium
CAGATGCAGGCCTATCCGAGCAAGCATGCCGAACTGGACTGCAAGGCGTGTCATTTAGCCCATCGGGAGGCAACCGCTTGTATCGAGTGCCATGATGCCCATAGTCCGGACATGACCGCAGCCGATTGTATGCGTTGCCACAAACCGCACCGGCCGTCGGCGATTGATTATGAAGGACCGGTTCCGGCAGCTTTATGCGCCGGCTGTCATAGCCGGGTAGTTGCCGATGTCACCGGCCGGGGTGCCGCGCACAAAGACGTCGCCTGCATTGACTGTCATGCGGAGCATCCACCGGGGCAAGAGGGTGTGATTGCGGAATGTTCGCAATGTCATGCACCCGCCGACAAGGCCCATTATACACTTGAGAACTGTATCGCCTGTCACTACCCGCATTATCCGATGGAGATCGATTTTACTGAAATCGATCCGGTTAAACCGGCCTGCCTGAGCTGTCATCCGGACCCGGATGAGCAGATGCAGTCCGAGCCCTATGCCGCCCGCGACTGGTTCCCGGTAAAACAGGTATTGCCCGACAAGGCCGACTCCTGCTGGGTGTTCCTCACCACCGACCAGCAATACATGGCCGGCTCGCAGGGCCTGCTCACCGCCGTGACTTCCATGCCCGGCGACAAGCTCAGGTACGAGTGGAAATCGAGATACCCCATCGCCTATTACCTGATCTCCTTTGCGGTATCGGATTACCTCGAATATAACGTTTATGCCAAGCCGGAGGCGATGGGCGGGGACTCCATCCTGGTGCAGAATTTCCTTTACGACCATCCCAACATCGTGAACCAGTACAAGGAAGATATCGACGAGACCGTCGATTTCATCGAACTGTTCTCCGACCTTTATATCCTGTATCCCTTCCATGAAGAGAAATACGGGCACTGCCTCACCCAGCTGGGCGGCGGCATGGAACACCAGACCATGACCACCATCGGTGGTTTCGGTTACGACCTGGTATCGCATGAGCTCGGGCATATGTGGTTCGGCGACAATGTGACCTGTGCCACCTGGTCCGACATCTGGATCAATGAGGGCTTTGCCTCCTATGGCGAATACCTGGCGCGTCAGTACCTGGTGGGCCAGTCATCCGCCAGCAGCTGGATGGGTTCCACGCACAGCAGCGTGCTGTCGGCCCCCGATGGCAGTGTTTATGTTCCCGAAGACGAGCTCGACAACATCTGGCGGATCTTCAGCGGAAGGCTGTCGTACGACAAGGGTGCCTCCATCATCCATATGATCCGTTTCGAGCTGAATGACGACGACCTTTTCTTCGACATTCTCGAAACGTTTCAGACCCTTTACACGGACAGCACCGCCACGGGGCTGGATTTCAAAGCCGTGGTTGAAGACCTCAGCGGCATGGATTTCACCGACTTTTTCGACCAGTGGTACTTTGGCGAAGGCTATCCCATCTACAGCGTGGTATGGAACCAGACCGAAGAAGGGCTGAACATGAATGTTACGCAGACGGTCTCCTATCCGGAGGTTACACCTTTATTCAAAATGCCGGTGGAGTACCGCGTGGTCAGCACGGAGGTGGATACGGTGATCAGGCTTTTCCAGGATGATAACTTCTGCCAGTTCACCATCCCCATCGAAGGGGAGGTGGGCGCCATACAGGTCGACCCCAACAACTGGGTTCTCAACAAGGTGGGTTCCATCACCGTGGGCATCGAAGAAACGGAGAATCCTGTTTACTTTACCTTCGGTCCCAACCCGGCCAGGGAAAGCCTCAGCATTTTCCTCGCCAACACTGATGAGGAAGTAGAGATCAGCGTGCTCGACATCACCGGCAAGGCGATGATGCAGACCAAAGATGCCGGGGCCACCATCAGGCTCAGCACCGGCGACCTGCCCAAAGGCTCCTACCTGCTCATGCTCCGCGACGGGGATTACACCTATACGCGGAGGTTTGTGAAGATCTGATAGCGGGGACTTTTATTGTTTCATGGTTTCAGTGATTAACACAGGTGCTGGGGACTGGGGACTGGGGACTGGGTTCGGGGTATGCGGAAATGATACCTCACACAGTCTCACAGTCACAAAGCCCCATGGTCTTAATCAACTATAGTCACTTTAGCTCACGCTAGCTCACGCTAGCTCACTTTAGTCACTTTCTATAATCTCACTACTCAAGTCTCACTACTCATTTCTGACTATCTTTGCCGTAAAATTAAAACCTGATGAGTGATCAGCCCGTACGCGTCCGTTTTGCCCCCAGTCCCACGGGGCCCCTGCACATCGGCGGGGTCAGGACCGCCCTCTATAACTATCTCTTTGCCCGCGGCCATGGTGGCCGCATGATCCTCCGCATCGAGGATACCGCCCAGAACCGCTACGTGTCCGGTGCAGAGGAGTACATCATCGAATCGTTCCGCTGGTGCGGCATCAGTTTTGATGAGGGCCCGGAAACGGGAGGGGAATACGGTCCGTACCGGCAGTCGGAAAGGAAAGACCAGTACCTCGAATATGCCAACAGGCTGGTGAAGAGCGGGCATGCCTATTATGCCTTCGACACTTCGGAGCAGCTGGAGCAGATGCGCCGCGACCTTGAGGCTTCCGGGGCGCGTTACACCAGCTACAACCAGGAATCGAGGATAAGGATGACCAACTCCCTTACCCTGCCGAACGAGGAGGTGATGCGGCGCCTGTCGGTGGGCGAGCCCTACGTGATCAGGATCATGATCCCCGAAGGGGAAACGCTGAAGGTTTACGACGAGATCAGGAAAGAGGTGGTGGTCGACACCTCCACGCTCGACGATAAGGTATTGTACAAGTCCGACGGCATGCCCACCTACCACCTGGCCAATGTGGTTGACGACTACCTGATGAAGATCACCCATGTGATCCGGGGGGAGGAATGGCTGCCCTCGCTGCCTTTGCATGTGCTGCTGTACCGTTATCTCGGATGGGAGGAGGTGATGCCCTCCTTTGCCCACCTGCCGCTCCTGCTGAAGCCCGACGGCAAGGGCAAGCTGAGCAAGCGCGACGGCGACCGCATGGGCTTTCCCGTATTCCCGCTGCAGTGGACCGATCCCGTGAGCGGTGAAGTGTCGAGGGGTTACCGCGAAGATGGCTATTTGCCGGAAGCCTTCATCAACATGATCGCCCTGCTGGGCTGGAACCCCGGCACCGAGCAGGAGATCTTCAGCATGGAGGAGCTGGCCGGGCTCTTCAGCATCGACAGGGTGGGACGTTCGGGGGCCCGTTTCGACCCGGAAAAGGCGAAATGGTTCAACCATCAGTACCTGCAGAAGGCTGAAGATGGGGAACTGGCCAAACTCCTTGCCCCGATCATCGAAAGCAAAGGGTGCAGGGTGCAGGGTGCAGGGTACCTGGAAAAGATCGTGGGCCTCGTTAAGGAGCGCGTGAATTTCGTGCACGAGCTCTGGGAACAGGCCTGGTTCTTCTTCCGGGCCCCGGAAGAATATGATGCGCCGACCGTGAAGAAGCGCTGGAAGGAGAACAGCGGGCAGCTCCTGGCCGGGGTGCTGGATATTTTAAGGACTGTTGAGCCTTTCACCCGCGACCATATCCACGATACGGTGGCCGCTTATCTTGAGGAAAAGCAGATCGGCATGGGACAGGTGATGATCGGCATGCGGCTGTGCATCGTAGGCAGCGGCACCGGCCCCGACCTCTTCACCATTATGGAGATGATCGGGAAGGAGGAAACGGTAAGGCGGATAGAGGAGGGGATTGAGCAGCTTGGATAAAGTTTTGAGTTTTGAGTTTTAAGTTTTGAGTTTTAAGTTTTAAGTTTTGAGTTTTAAATGGGTATCAGCCATCCGGCATCCGGCATCCGGCATCCGGTATCCAGCAACTTATACCACCATGTCAATCATATCGATCGAACAAATGGAATTCTACGCTTACCATGGCTGTTTCCCGGAGGAGCAGATCATCGGCACGCGTTTCCTGGTCGACCTGTACCTTGAAGTGGATACCGCGGAGGCGGAAATATCCGACGAACTGAACGATACGGTGAACTATCAGGAGGTTTATTTGTTAGTGAAGGAGCAAATGGAGACCAAGTCGAAATTGCTGGAGCATGTGGGCCGGAGGATCCTCGACAGGATCGGGGAGCGTTACCCGGCAGTAAGCTCGGCAAGGCTGAAGATCTCCAAGATGAACCCGCCGCTTGGCGGCAAGATGAACAACGTGAGTTTAACGATGCATTTGTAATGAGACGTGAAGACAGGAAATACCAGATCAAGGAGATCAAGATCAGACCGATACTCCATAACCTCATGAAGGCGATCAAGTGCCAGTGCGGCCACAGTTTCGAGTGCCTGAGCCCCGACACCTGCCTGTGCAGTGGCAACATGGAACTGAAGCGTTCAGGAGTAGACGTATCGAAGCTCAAAAAACCCTGTCTCTGCCCGCATTGCCTGAAGGTGGTGAGCAAGGGGAAGGTGGGGTAGGCTGGATGCTGGATCCTGGATGCCAGATACCAGATACCGGATGCCGGATACCGGATACCGAATAATGTCACCTATGATTTTTCTCTACTGACATAATGAATCTGACAAGCATTCTTCCAAGGATTTGATACTGCGAAATCAGTTTATCAATATTTTCTTCATTTGTATAAGATCCTGTTTGAAGGAGACATTCAAGGTGATCCTTGGTTTCATCTGCTGAAGCGAGGGCATAAGTCAGGAACCTGATAAACTCCTTCTTATATCGCCGCCTCCCAAAACCCTCTACAATATTTGACCTTACTGATTTTGAAGCCCGTCTTATTTGTGATCCGGTTTCAAATTGTTCGAATTTTGGAAGCAATAAGGATAAAGCGTGAACTTCCAACGCCAATTGCTTTGACAATTTATAGATCTGCAAATCTTCATAGTTCATATCTATTTATACCCGAAAAGAGCAAATGTCACATCATAATAGAAAACATTTTATCTGGCATCCGGTATCCGGCATCCGGCATCATTTTCCAACATGTTATGAAATTTCCTCAAGATTCCTTATCTTTGCCCTGCAATAACGGTCTCGTGGCCGAGTGGCTAGGCAGAGGTCTGCAAAACCTCGTACAGCGGT
>CAZHYA010000206.1:0-5009 GCA_964536525.1 uncultured Bacteroidales bacterium
AGCATGCTCATAGATCACATCAAAGGTGTTTCCGGTGATGTTGACGGTGTAGGTCACAAACAGTGGAAGGATGTCAATGGTGGCATAGCTTACCCTGAGGTTGAAATCGGCGATCTCGCCGGCCCTGCCCCTCACGCCGCCTTCCACCGCGATCTTCCTGTTCGTATATTCGAGGGGCAGCACACTGTTGATGAAAGGGTTCTCGCTGCTGAGCCCCTCATAGGTGGTCTTTTGCAGCCCCCCTTCCAGGCCTGCGTAAACCACGATCATCTCGTCGAGGATGCTGGCTTCGGCCTTCACCACCGGGTACAGGTGCAGGCCGGAGGCGGTGTCGATACGGTAGTCGGCCTTCAGCCCGATATAGATGCGGTAGGGGTGGAGGTCCATGTCGAAATAGGGTTGCATGGAAAGGATGCCCCCGCCATAGCTGTCGAGGCTGTCGTTGTTGATGTAATGATCGTAGCGCACATCCAGGCCCAGGAGCTGCATCCTGCGGTTGCCGAAGAGGTCGAGGCCTTTCGAGAAGCCCGGGATGACAGATATGCGGGTTTCGTTGCTTTCGAAGCGGTCGGCCAGGTGGTACCCGTCGAGCCTGACATGGTAGTTGAAGGCATCGTCGGCGGCATTGCTGCTCTCCACCCCTGCCTCGAAGCCGATGGTTTGGTAGACCTGCCTGAGGTCGTCGTCGGGGATGTCGAGCATGGGGAAATCACCGGGCATGAAGCCGTAACGGTGCACCATGTTCCGCTTGTAGGAGGCTTTGGCACCCAGGGATGCCCCTCGGAAGAATTTCGTGGCATGGGCTTCCAGCAGGGTGTTGCTGTACGTGCTTTTGGCATAATCCTTTATCTGTCCGAAGGACGAGATATAGCCCAGGTGTGCACCGGCTTTGAACTCGTCCGATTGCAGGCTGTTCACCCAGAGCTCAAAATAGGGCGTGAGGTAGTTGCCGAAGCCTGCGCGCAGGTGGCTCCTGTACAGGTCTTTCTGCGGTTCTCCCGGAACCCTCGAAGGCTGTGGGTTTTCGGCGGTCACCGTAGTGTTGATCCGTTCCGAACGGACCTGGTATTCCACTTCGGGGAAACTCGTGGTTTCCATGATGCTGATGCGCGGGTTGCGGTTGATCTTCTGTGCCGTGCCGATGGTAGGCCTGTAGGGGGCGATGATGGTGACTTCCTCGTTCTTTTCCTGTGCCTGCAGGGTGGGTGGCCAGAGGAGAAACCATGCTGCCAGGGTGGCCAGGATGATGGCCGGGCGCTGCTTCATTATGGAATGTGTTGCCATTTTACAGGTCATGATCATTGCGTTGTTTTGTTTGAAAAAAATAATTACATCGTGTCGTCAGGGTTTTGCGGCCTGTTTTCGGCTTCAAGCTTTTCGAGTTTCTGTGCCGCGATCGCGCCCAGGTCCGGGCCGCGGTAATTCTCGATGATGCTCTTGAGCGTTTCCCTGGCCTGGAACACGTTACCGGTGGCAAGGTAAACGTCGGAGAGCAGCAGGAACCCTTTGGCCACCCACTGGTCGTAGGAGGCGAAGCGTTCGCTGAGCTCGAAGATGCCATTCTCGGCTTCGGTGTATTTACCCATGTGGTAGTCGATGTAGGCGACCATGTACTTAGCCTCGGCGCCTCGCTCATCCTCGGAGAGGTTTGCTGTGATCCCGAATTCAAGCCTTGCATTTTCGAGGTTGTCCATGGCCATGTATGATTTGGCGATGATGTAATGCGCCTTGTTGATGCGGCGGTCGTCGACCTTCTCGCTGGCCAGCATCATAGTGGCGCTGGTGATGGCCCCGGCCCACTTGCCGAGGGCATAATTGCAGTCGGTCATCCCTTCCAGCGCCTCCAGCTCCTGGTCGGCCGAGCTGGTATGCTCGGCGAGCATCGCATAGTATTCGAGGGCCTGGTCAAATTTCTCCAGCTCCATGCCGAGCCTTGCCGCCTGCAGCAGGCTGTTGCCGGTAAATCCGGATGCCGGCTGCCTGATCACCAGGCCGAAGCTGGCCAGTGCCTCTTCCTTCATGCCCGACCGCAGCTCGCAGTCGGCTTTGTAGTAGGCGGCGTTGGTGGCAAAGCTGCCGTAAGGGAAGCGGCTGAGGTAGGCATCAAGCGCCCTGATGGCTTCCTGGCACTTGTTCTCCATGTAGAGGTTCTCGGCGGCGATGTAGGTGATGGAGTCCTGCTCCGACACGCTCACATCGGCAAACGACAGGGTTTCGGCGTAGGCGTAATAGTCGTCGACCCTGTTCTGGTCGATATAGATGTTGCGGATGCTGTTGAGCGCCTCCCTCGACTCAGGCGTGCCGGGATATTTCTCCACCACCTGCTTCAGCGCGATGATGGCCTTGTCATACTGGTTCTCGTTGTAGTAGATCAGGCCGCTCTTTTGCATCGACCTGATGGCGTAGGGGCTGTTGGGGTGGTCCTTCACCAGCCTGTTGAACCAGTTCAGCGCATTGCCGTTGTTGTTGAGCAACATGTAGGTGACGGCAAGTTCATATTTTGCGTCATCGGCATACGGCGAATTTTTCTGGCTGCTGATCAGCTCGTTGAGTGTAGCCACTTTGTCGTTGAACAGGCCGGAGGCACCCTGGGTGATGGCTTTCTGGTACATGGCGTAGTCAGCGCTCCCGCCGGCGCTGCGCATGGCCGCATTGTAGTTGCTGATGGCCTGGCTGTAATCTTTCCTGATGAAGTGGCAGTCGCCGAGTCGCAGCAAGGCGTCGCCGAGCAGGCGCTGGTCCTTGTCGCCCCGGTAGTTGACAAACCGGCCAAACCAGGTGATGGCATTGCCGTAATCCTTCTTGTTAAAGTAGGTGTAGCCCAGGTTGTAGTAGGCCGTACTGAAGCCTTCTACCTTCTCCGCACCCGGCGCGTCGAGGAAATCCTTGTAATACTTGATGGCGCCCCACTCGTTGCCCTGCCGGTAGAAGGCCTCACCGATCCAGAGGGTGGCCTCGGTGGCGATGGCACGGTCGTAGTTTTCAACTGTGGCCTTCTTCAGCAGTGTGATGGCCGATTCCATGTCGCCGGCGTTGAAAAGCTCTATGCCCCGGTAGAAACAGATCTTCTGGTACGCCTCCCTGAGCGCGGGGCTTTTCGTTTTGATGCGCTCGACCGAATTGAGGGCTTCCTTATAGTTGCGGGTAGAGAGGTAGAGGTTGGCGAGGTAGGTGTAGGCCTCTTCCACCCTGGGCGATCCGGGGTATTGTGCAATAAAATCCTCCAGCGCCCCGATGGCGGTGTTGTAGGGGTCGCTGCTCACCTCCATGCTGAGCTTGGCGTAGTTGAAAAGGGCATCTTCGGCGATGCCGCTGTCGAAGTCCGTCTTCAGTGCGGAGGCAAAGGCGCTGGAGGCATACTTCTTCTGGTCGGTCTTGAGGTAGCAGTAGGCCAGGTGGTAGTAGGCGTTCTGCGAGAGGGCGTCGTCTTCCCCGACGGCCTGCTGGAAGTTGCTGATGGCAGCCTTGTAGTCTTCGTTCATGTAATAGGTGTAGGCCACCTCATAGGCTTCTTCACGGCTCATGCCCCGGCGGGAGCTGCGTTCATAGAACTGGAACCAGGGGAGCGCCGAGGGGTAGTCCTCCGACTGGTAGTAGGCGTCGCCGATCATCATGGCCAGGGCGGGCTTGTCCTTGCCTGAGGCCTCTTCAAAGGCAGGTTCTGCCAGCGCCATCATACGGTCGTAATCACCTGCACGGTGATAGAGGTGCGCCAGGTAGAGGCTCACCGACTTTTTGAAGTTGCGGTCGTCCTTCACCTTTTCGAAATGCTCCCTGGCAGTGGCATCGTCGCCCTCCTCGAAGGCGATCACCGCGTAGTAATAGGTGGCATAGGGCGAATATTTTGAGTCGGTGTTCAGGACCCTGGCAAAGGAGGCCTTGGCCCTCGACGACTGGTTGGTGCGGTACTGGCTGTAGCCTTTCTTGTAGTAGTATTCAACCCTTTCGTCTCTGCTGAGGTCGGGCACTTCCACCTCCTCGAACGACTCCAGGGCTTTGGAATACTTGCCCTTGCCGAACTGAAACTTCCCCAGCTGGAAGTAGGCCCTTCTCGACAAGGTGTTGTCAGGGTGTTCCCTGATGAAGGTGGTGAGCAGGTATTCGCCGTCTTCGTGTTCCAGCTCAAGGGCGCACACGGCCGTATGGTACTGTGCACTCACTTTCATGAGCTCGTCATCAGCTTCGTCGAACACCTTTTGAAAGGCTTCGGCGGCAGCCCCGTATTGCTCTTGACGGAAAAGCGATAAGGCCGTGTTGTATGTTGCTGCCGGGTCGTCGTAAGCAGCACTCTGCTGGGCACTTGACGGGGACAATGAAAACATGATCATTATGGCCGTGAGGCCGGCAAGGAGGTTTCTGTTCATGTCGGTGAAGAGTGAATGATGAAACACAAAAATATGAATTTGGGTACCGGTATTCCCGCTATTTTGGTTTTGTTATTAACAGCGATGCTTTAACAAATAACGGAGGGGAGGGGGGAATATTATCTGGTATCAGGCACCGGGCACCAGGCGTCAGGTCCCGATTCCCGGTTCCCGGGATCGCGGATCCACGAAAAATAATGAAATCGAAGATTTCTGGTTTTTCGGGACGTTAGGCGTCAGGCGGGGAGAAATCTGAACTCTGGAATCTGAACTTTGAAATCTGAACTTTTTTTAAAAGTACAAGATATTACGATCAGGCAGCCAGCAGCCAGTAACCAGAAGCCAGTAACCAGCAGCCAGGATCCGGCATCCAGAATCCGGTCCCGATTCCCGGTTCCCGGGGCGTCAGGCGACGCATTGATGCACCTCACCCCCTTATCTCTTCTCTCCGGGATGCTATTCTGCAACACCCCTCAACCCCTAACCCCTTCTCCCCGGGATGCTATTCTGCAACACCCCTCAACCCCTAACCCCTTCTCCCCGGGGAGAAGGGGGATAATAAGCACCTCATCTGGTCTCGATTTCTGGTTTTTCGGGACATCCGGCATCTGGCATCCGGTATCCAGAATCCAGGATCCAGGATCC
>CAZHYA010000207.1:0-4993 GCA_964536525.1 uncultured Bacteroidales bacterium
ACGAAAGTTGCGGCAAGAATAAGTATCTGGTCACCATCGGGAAGGACCCTTCAAATTCCGCTCAGGTAGTCATAACAAATTTTGCCTTTTCCAGTGCCGCTGAGCCCGACACGGCGATCGTAGCCGGCAACGCCATCGTTATGTACAGCCAGAGGAACAGCGAAGGCTGGGTCGTAAGCGGCAGTGGCCAGTACAAGGCCGGTGATATCATCGAATGGAACTATTCACTGCTGATCTCCGGCACCCAGGAAAGCTGTACGGCTACTTATGTGAGGAATTAAGGATCATCTTACGCAAAACGAACGGATCATTCCATCTGCAATTCGCTTTCCATCAGGCTGAGGCGGGTGATCACCTGCTCATAGATCTTGTTCATAAGGTCCATATCCTGCCTGTAATAGGCCATGCTGCTGTCGAACTGTTCGCGGGTGACCTCATGACTTAGGAATACCGATCGGTAGTATTGTTCCTTCAGGTCAGCGATCTCGTGTCCAGCGTTTTGCTTTTGTCGTAGCGCCGACTCTACCACCTCAACATCTGCCAGGATGAGCACCATTTTGTCCTGGTCGATCAGGCTTGCCGGTGCTTCTACCGTCGTGCCTTCTTGAACCTGATAACACGATGAGGTGATGAGCATGCCTGCCAGGAGCAGGAATACCAGTGCTGCTGTGGCACGCTGATCAATTGCCGACATCAGAAAGGAATTTTATTCGCATCATACGGATCTCCTCCTCCGAGAATTCATCTTCACCCAGCTCCTTCAGGGCGTCCTGGATGGAGTCGGATTCAGCTTCGCTGAAATAATCCATGATCTCCTCCTGGTGATACTCATCGATATGCTCCTGTATATAATAGTTGATGTCGATCTTGGTGCCTGAAGAGACAATTCGTTCGATCTCGTCGAGCAGCTCGCTCAGGGTAAGGTTCTTGGCATCGGCCAGGTCGTCGAGCGAGATCTTGCGGTCGATGTTCTTGATGATGTATACCTTCAGTCCCGACTTGTTGACCACCGACTTGACCACCATATCCATCGGCCTGATGATCTCGTTTTCCTCAACATATTGTGCGATAAGGTCAAGGAACGGCTTGCCGTATTTCTGAGCCTTGCCTGCACCGACACCGGTGATTTGCTGCAATTCTTCTTCCTTTATGGGATACTGTATAGCCATATCTTCCAGCGAAGGATCCTGGAAGATCACAAAAGGCGGAAGGTTTTCCTTCTTCGATATATCCCTTCTAAGGTCCTTGAGCATGGTGAAAAGGGTCTTGTCGGCGGTGCTGACCTTATGCCCTCCTCCGAAAGTTTCGTCGTCATCATTTTCATAATCATGATCCTGGGCAAGCATTACCGAGTAAGGCTTCTTGATAAAGTTCTCGCCTTCCCTGCTGATCTTCAGCAGCCCGTAATTGTCGATGTCCTTGACCAGGAATTTCCTTATCAGGGCATGCTTGATCACGGCATTCCAGTATTTTTCGTCCTTGTCGGCCCCACTGCCAAATATTTCAAGCTGGTTATGTTTGTACGATTTCACTGCTGCCGTGTTTTTTCCGGTCAGCACATTGGCAATATGCTTGGCCTTGAAAAGCTGGTTCATCGAAACGATAGCTTTCAGCACGATTTTAATGTCCTGGCTGGCCTCCGTCTTTTTCTTCGGGTGCAGACAGTTATCGCAGGCACCGCAGTTCTCCTTTTCGTAAAGTTCGCCGAAATAGTGGAGCAACAGCTTATGCCTGCATATGGCCGACTCTGCATAGGAAACGGTTTCCTGCAGGAGCTCTTTGGCGATCTCCTGTTCGGCCACCGGTTTTCCTTTCATAAACTTTTCGAGCTTGATGATGTCGTCGTAGCTGTAAAAGGCGATGCAATTGCCTTCTCCATCGTCGCGTCCCGCCCTGCCCGTTTCCTGGTAATAGCTTTCTATGCTCTTGGGGATGTCGTGGTGTATCACAAACCGAACGTCGGGTTTGTCGATGCCCATGCCAAAGGCGATCGTGGCAACGATCACATCGGCCTCCTCCATCAGGAATTTGTCCTGGTTGGTCTTCCTGGTTTCCGAGTCAAGTCCGGCATGATAGGGCAGGGCTTTGATGCCATTAACCTGGAAAGCATCGGCAAGCTCTTCCACTTTCTTCCTGCTCAGGCAATAAACGATCCCCGATTTGCCCTGGTTATTTTTTATGTACCTGATGATATCGTGGATCACGTTTTCGGTTTTTGGCCGGATCTCGTAATAGAGGTTAGGCCTGTCGAACGACGACATGAACACCGATGCGGAGAGGATCTCCAGGTTTTTCTGTATGTCGTGCTGCACTTTTGGCGTAGCCGTTGCCGTGAGTGCCATCACGGGCACCTTCTGTCCGATGGTATTGATGATGGGCCTGAGCCTCCTGTATTCGGGCCTAAAGTCGTGACCCCATTCCGATATGCAGTGTGCCTCGTCGATGGCATAGAAGGAGATGTCGATACTTTTGAGGAATTCTATATTGTCTTCCTTCGTGAGCGATTCCGGGGCAACATACAGGAGCTTCGTCTTCTTATCGATCAGGTCCTGCTTTACCTGGTTCAGTTCAACCTTCGAAAGTGAAGAGTTCATTACATGCGCAATCCCTTCATCCGTGCCGAAGTTGCGGATGGTGTCGACCTGGTTTTTCATCAGGGCGATGAGGGGGGAGATGATGATGGCGGTGCCGTCTTTGATCAGGGCCGGCAGCTGGTAGCACATCGACTTGCCGCCGCCAGTAGGCATGATGACAAAAGTATCTTTACCGTCGAGGACATTCTTTATGATCGCTTCCTGATTTCCCTTAAAACTGTCGAACCCGAAAATTTTCTTCAATAATCCGTGTAAGGAGTATTCCATAGTCTCAGCCATATTCCTCAAATCTTAAAAATCAATATCTTTGCAGGGCCAGAGTGAAAATTATCAGGAATAATTAACGTTATAATTAAGCAATTAATATTTTTCATTTTGATTAAGTTTAAAATTTATTCCCGTTTAAACAAATATAAGCATAAAAGATTTTTTTCGAAACAAAAAAATTTAAAAAAGTGTTAATAAAATCAGCCGAAGAAATAAAGGATATTGCAATTTCAACCATTGATAATGAGGTAAGTGCGGTTTCAGGCCTGAAAGGCTCCATCAATGATGACTTTGTGCATTGTGTGGAGCGTATTTTCAACACTTCGGGAAGGGTAATTCTGACCGGCATAGGCAAGAGTGCCAACATCGCCCAGAAGATCGTATCTACCCTCAACTCCACCGGAACCCCGGCCATCTTCATGCATGCCGCCGACGCTGTTCATGGCGACCTGGGCACCATCCGCGACGACGATATCATTATCTGCCTTTCCAAAAGTGGTGAAACGCCTGAGATCAAAGTCCTGGTGCCCCTTCTAAAGAGCAAAGGGAACCTGCTGATCGCCATGGTGGGCAATGTTGCTTCCTACCTTGCCAATCAGGCCGACCATGTGCTCGACACCACGGTTGAAAGGGAGGCATGCCCCAACAACCTTGCACCTACAGCGAGCACTACTGCTCAGCTGGTGATGGGTGACGCCCTCGCCATGGCCCTTCTGTCTTGCAGGGGCTTTACTTCGGAAGATTTTGCCCGCTTTCATCCCGGCGGGTCGCTGGGCAAGCGGATGTACCTGAAGGTTTCAGACATCTATGTGAACAACGAGAAACCGGTGGTAGCCCCGACGGACGATATCAAGACGGTGATTGTGGAGATCTCGTCGAAAAGGCTTGGGGCGGCCGCGGTGGTTCTGGAAGGTAAGCTGTTGGGGATCATCACCGATGGCGACCTGCGCCGGATGCTGGAAGTGAAAGGATATTCGGAAACCCTTACCGCTACCGACATCATGACGGCCAACCCACGGACGATAGATGAGGAAGAGCTCGTTGTGATCGCACTGGAAATTATGCGCGAGAACAAGATCACGCAGTTGCCTGTTTTAAAGGATGGTAAATATGTCGGTGTTGTCCACATGCACGATATCATTAAGGAGGGCATCATCTGAAAAACACGGATCATGAGCAAAAGCACAGAAGAATTCAATCAGTACCGGCAAAAGATGAACGACAGGTTGTTGTCGGCCGGAAATAATAAAATCATCAAACGTATATTCAACCTCGACACCAACACCTATTTGGATGGTGCACTCGACAGCAGGACCAAGGAAATGCTGGGATTGGTGGCATCGATGGTGCTCAGGTGCGATGACTGTATCAGATACCATCTGCTTCAGTGTCACGAAAAGGGGGTCACCACCGGGGAGCTGATGGAGATCTTCGGTGTGGCTAACCTCGTTGGCGGGACCATTGTAATCCCCCACACCCGAAGGGCACTGGAGTTCTGGGACGACATTAACGCTGCAGGTTAAAATCCAACCAATTAGTTCAGGCCGGCGCATGGTAGCCGGTGAAAGATCCGGGAGATATATATGAAATCTGTGCTGCACATTGCCCTGTTCCTCCTGATGATGCTGGTTTTCAGTGTTTTAGTGAATGCCCAGGTGACCAAGATCATGGGCACCGTTACCAATGCAGCAAACGGTGAGCCCATCCCGTTTGTAAATATTTATTTCAAGGGTAGCACCATAGGTGCCACTTCGGATTTTGAAGGGAATTATGCGATTGAAACATTCTCACCCGGCGATTCGCTCACTGCCTCATATGTCGGATATGTGCCGAAAAGTTCCAGGGTAACACCCAGGGTGTTTCAGCGTATCGATTTTGCTCTTGAGCCCGATAATATCATGCTCGATGAAGTGGTGATCCTCCCGGGGGAGAACCCTGCAGAGGTGCTGCTCAGAAAGGTGATCGAGAACAAGGAGGTGAATAACAGGAAGGAGTTTGATGCCTATGAGTATGAGGTATACACCAAAGTGCAGTTTGATGCCAACAACCTGCGGGAACGCCTTCAGGATCGAAGGCTGCTCCGACCCTTTGAGTTTATCTTCGACTATATGGACACGTCAACACTCAATGGC
>CAZHYA010000208.1:0-4988 GCA_964536525.1 uncultured Bacteroidales bacterium
CGGTGCGATTACGTCTGAGCAGAGTACAGATGTAATTTTGACTTTTGAATGCTTAATGCTTAATTAATTTTGAATGTTGAATGCTTAATTCTTAATTCTTTTGGGATTTGGGCCTTTGGATTTAAAATTATTTAGGATTTAGAGTTTTGGATTTAGAGTTTAAGATTTAGGACTGCGTCGCGATAACTGGTTTTAGTTAAATACTTCGTATTACGGGGCGGATCTCCTGCGATGTGTCCGCAAATTCCTTAACATAAAACCGACCGTTATCGGACTGGCGTCGCGATAACTGGTTTTATGTTAAATACTTCGTATTACGGAATTTGCTACTGTTGTCCGATAATTTATATTATGTTAAATACAAATACGGTCATAAAGGGGAGTAAAAATAAAGCACTCCCCTTTTATTATCGTTTTAAGCAGTTATTTCTCGTCGGTTATGGCATGGATACGCTCGTTGATCGCCTTGAGCTTGTCCATCATGTTGAGGATGGTATAGATCTGTTTGAGCGTTTGCATGGTAGCCATGTTATCCGGGTTGAGTTCGTTTGACTTTTCAAGAAAAGGAAGTGCCTTTTCAAGCAACGAATCGGCCTTGGCTTTCGCGGCATCATATTCCTTGACGGCATCCAGCGGCAGCTCGTTGGCCTTATCGATGATCTCAGCGGCCTGGTTATTAAACATGGCGCCCATATTGTAATAGGCATCGGCGTATAGCGGATCAATTTCAATGCACTTCAGGTAAGCCTTTCGGCTTCAGCAATGTTGCCGACATTTTCATAGTTTGTCCCCAGCGCGAACCATATGGTTTTGTTCAGCGGATCCTTTTCCATCGCGATTTGCAGGTTTTTAAGGGCTTTTTCGTTTTCGCCCCTGGCGAGGTTCAGGTTGGTTTCGGCAATGAGAAGCTGATAGTCGTCGGGAAAGATCTCGCGTCCCTCCAGCACATACTTCTCCGAAAGCAAGGTGTCGTTCATCTGGTTTAGATAGAGCGCAGCCAGCGAATTGTAGATCAGCGGGTCTTCGTACCCCATCTCCATCAGCTTGAGATAATGCTCGAGGGCGAGGTCGGTTGCTCCGGCAATATCGTACGCCAGGGCAGCATTCGTTAATGCCAGCGTGTCGGTAACCCCTATCTCCTTACTGATATTATAGGTATTAAGGAAACTCCGGGCTGCCGCCGTATAGTCGCCTTCATTGTATTTGGCCACCCCCTGATTGAAAAAGTTGGAAGCGATCACCCTGAAATTATGCTGGATGTCGGTGGTAAACTCTCCCCTGTCGTCGAGCTCGGCACAACGTTTGTAAGATTCGTATGCCACTTCCAGCGCATTGGGGTCCAGTGCGCGGTATTCAGGATTGTCGCTGAGTGCGATCCCTAAATAGATGTTTCCGCGGTAATACCATGTTTTGGCAACGTTCATGGTTTTTTCGTCTTCGATCGTCGGGTCGATGTATTCCTTCGCTTTATCAAGTTTTCCGTTCTTGAAATAATTGAAGGCACTTGTACGCTTTGCATTCTGAGCGTTCAACCCTGCCACGATAAATGTTGCGATGAGCAAAATGATCAGTTTCTTCATAATACTATTTTTTGGTTTTTGTAGTCTCTGTTAGCAAAAATATAAATTACACATGAACTAAATCAATTTTCTTGCCAAGATTTCACATCCTTATTCCGTATCATCCGGTTCGGCAGCTGCGCTGATCTGTCCATCCATGCCGGCGGCTTCATCTGTTCCTTCAGTTTCCGAGTCGTAATCCTCTTCTTCTCCTTCAAGCACTTCGACCTTTGCCACGGCGGCAATGGAGTCGTTGTCGCGCAGGTTGATCAGCCTCACCCCTTGCGTTGCCCTTCCCATGATACGGAGGCTTTCTACGGCCATCCTGATGATCAGTCCCGATTTATTGATGATCATCAGGTCATCGCTGTCAGTAACATCTTTGATGGCGATAAGCTGCCCTGTTTTCCCGGTGATGTTGATGGTCTTTACACCTTTACCGCCCCGGTTGGTGATGCGGTAATCTTCGAGGCTCGAACGTTTGCCGTAACCGTTTTCTGAGACCACGAGCACATCATATCCTTCATCGGAGATACAGATCATGCCAATGACTTCATCTGTTTCGGGATGGGCAAGGCGGATCCCCCTCACCCCTGTCGCATTGCGGCCCATTGGGCGCACGGTGCTTTCGTTGAACCGTATGGCTCTGCCCGACCTCAGGGCCATGAGCACCTCGCTTTGCCCGTTGGTCAGCCTGGCTTCCAGCAACTGGTCGCCCTCATTGATATTGATGGCATTGATCCCATTCTGCCTGGGCCTGCTGTATGCCTCGAGCGAAGTTTTTTTGATGGTACCCTTGCGGGTGCACAGAATGATGAAATTATTGTTGATATATTCTTCGTTTTTCAGGTCTTTAACATTGATAAATGCCCGCACCTTGTCTTCCGGCTCGATATTGATCATGTTCTGTATGGCCCTGCCTTTTGAGGTACGGGTACCTTCGGGTATCTCAAAAACCCTGAGCCAGAATACTTTACCATTTTCGGTAAAGAATAACATATAATTATGGTTGGTGGCAACGAACAGGTATTCAAGGAAATCTTCATCCCTGAATGTACTGCCCCTGGAGCCCCTGCCTCCCCGGTTCTGCCTGCGGTATTCGGTGAGTTTCGTGCGTTTGATGTATCCCAGGTGGGAAATGGTGATCACCACCTCTTCGTCGGGGATGGTATCTTCGATCTTGAAATCATCAGCCGAAAATTCAATTTTGGTCTTGACCTCGTCGCCGTATTTTTCCTTGATGTCAAGGAGCTGCTGCTTAATAATGTCCATTCTCATCCCTTCATTGGCAAGTACTTCCTGAAGGTGGGCGATGGTTTTCATCAGCCCTGCGTGCTCTTCCTTAACCTTATCGCGTTCCAGTCCTGTCAGCTTCTGCAGCCGCATGTCGAGGATTGCGCGTGCCTGCACATCTGTCAGATTGAATTTCTCACTCAGGCCGTTCCTGGCATCTTCGGGAGTCCTGGAAGCCCTGATGAGCGCGATAATTTCATCAAGGTTGTCGAGGGCGATCAGCAGCCCTTCAAGGATATGGGCACGCTTCTGGGCCTGGTCGAGTTCGTATTTCGTCTTGCGGATAAGCACATCATGCCGGTGATCGACATAATGTCTTATCATATCCTTAAGGTTCAGCATCATAGGTCTCCCTTTCACCAGGGCTATGTTGTTTACGCTGAAGGAGGTCTGCAAGGGCGTTAACTGGTATAATTTGTTGAGGACAACGTTTGTGATCTCCCCTTTCTTGAGTTCGTAGACGATGCGCATGCCATTTCTGTCGGATTCGTCCCTGATATCGCTGATCCCCTCGATCTTCTTTTCGTTGACCAGGTCGGCGGTCTTCTTGATCATTTCAGCCTTGTTCACCATATAGGGGATTGAGGTGACCACGATGCGTTCCCTGCCACCGCTCATCTCCTCAATGCCCGACTCTCCCCTGATCACGATCCTCCCCTTCCCTGTCTCAAAGGCATCCTTCACGCCTTCATAACCATAGATGATGCCCCCTGTCGGGAAGTCGGGGGCCTTGATGTGTTGCATCAGGTCGGCTATCGTGATCTCGTTGTCTTCAATATATGCAACGATACCGTCAACAACCTGCGAAAGGTTGTGCGGGGCCATGTTTGTGGCCATGCCCACGGCAATGCCCGAGGCCCCGTTGACGAGTAAGTTGGGAATGGCTGCAGGCAATACTGTCGGCTCTTCCAGTGAGTCGTCGAAGTTAAGCTGAAAGTCGACCGTTTCCTTATCAAGGTCGGCCACCATCTCCTCCGCGATCTTCTTCATCCTGGCCTCCGTATAACGCATGGCTGCCGGGCTGTCGCCGTCGATCGATCCGAAGTTCCCCTGTCGGTTGACAAGTGGATAAAGCAGCGACAAGTCCTGGGCTATGCTCACCATGGTGTCGTAAACGGAGGAATCGCCGTGTGGATGGTATTTACCCAGCACCTCTCCCACGATCCTGGCGGATTTCTTGTATGGCCGGTTTGAAAGCACTCCCAGATCGAGCATGCCATATAAAACCCTTCTGTGCACAGGCTTTAGCCCGTCGCGGACATCAGGCAGGGCCCTTGATACGATCACCGACATGGAATAGTCGATGTAGGCCGATTTCATCTGTTGCTCTATGTTTACTTTTACTATTTTTTCCCCTTCACTCATTTTCCTCGGAATTAATATTTCTTATCGTTGAATCCAGTCGCATTCGAAGCCACGAAAGTAGTGAAAATATAGGAATTAGCGAAGTTTTTGGCATGCAATATTTTTAACAGAAATCTGTTGATAAGTATATGCCCGGAAACGGGTAATGGCAGTCGTGGTAGTAGTATCTTTGAGTGATGATCGGGCTGCGGTCTGGATTAACTTTAGTAACTTTGCAGCATAATCTCCGTAGCAAGTGAACCCGGCAGGCATTTTGCTTGTTAAGGTATGAGAAAACATATTAGAAACAGTTAGATAAACAAATGGAAGCTAAATTCTCCCAGAGGGTAAAAGATGTGCTGACATACAGCCGAGAAGAGGCGATGAGGCTGGGTAACGACTATATTGGGCTGGAGCACTTGCTTCTCGGTATCCTCCGTGAGGGTGAAGGGATGGCCGTACAGATCATGCTCTATTTCGGCCTTGACCTGCAGCTTGTGAAAAAGACCATAGAAAAATCAATTGTAAACCCGGAACGGAAAAATACGAACATCGACAATATACCACTGGTCAAACAGGCCGAAAGGGCCCTGAAGATCACCTTCCTTGAGGCAAAGATGTTCAAGAGCGACCTTATCGGCACCGAACACCTCCTCCTCTCCATCCTCAAGGATGAAGACAACCTCGTAAGTCGCACGCTCAAGAAATACGGTCTTGAGTATGGTATGGTGAAGGATGAACTGAAACCCATCACCACGCGCGATCAGGACCTTCCGAGGATAGAACCGGTAG
>CAZHYA010000209.1:0-4951 GCA_964536525.1 uncultured Bacteroidales bacterium
GTGCCCATATGGGAGGGTTGAAGAGAAACTTCCTGAATAGCAGCCGTGGCGAGCTGCCTTGTTCACCGTACCGGCAGGCGAGGTAATATACCAGGGTGAAGGCCAGCACGGCGTTGCTCAGGTCGAACATCGACATCAACGCAAGGCCCTCATCGCCATAGGCTGCGATGATAAAAGGAAAGGCGAAGCCGATGTTCATGATCATGGTGCCGATGAGCAGCACACCATGGGTACGGCGGTCAAGCTTCATCAGCCTGCCGGTAAAATACGACACTGCAAACTGCACCATGATAACTGAAAAGGAGATGAGCGGCAGCAGGGCGAACTCCCCGCTTAGCTCAACCCTCGTGAGCGAAAGGATGACCAGGGATGGAAGGGAGAGATAGAACACCACTTTCATCAACACGTCGCCGTGCTCCTGTCTAAGTACCCTGAAGAGCTTCAGCAGATAGCCAAGCACAAAGATGAAGATGACAGGCAGGATCTTATAGGCAAGGCTCTCCATGGGTAAGGTCTTATTTCATTTAAGTTTCGGAAAAGCTTCTGGTCGGCAAGCCAGCCAACGGTCAAAATTATTAAAACCCACGCAATTCCCTCTCCTTTTGCTTATAGAATTCCACCTGCTCGTCGAGTCCGAGGGTCAGGGCGATCTGTATGAGCGCCTGTATCGTTTCAAGCGCCCCCGGGTTCAGGCGGTAGGCCTCTTCCATGTATGTGTATGCATTTCTGAAGCAGCGGTTTGCCTCGTTGTACAGGCTGTCGGCGATAGCATCATCAGCATGGTTCAAACCTTTCGTATAGTAAACGGAACCAAGATTATTATATACCGCAGCGATATTGAAAAATGCCAGTTCTTTTGAGTCGTCGATGCTGATCGCTGTCTCGTAGGCGTCGATGGCCAGCAGGGGGTCAATATTTTCGAGAAGGTTGGCATAGGCTACATGTATTTCGTAATCTTCCGGATAAAGCATGATCACTTCCCTGAATCGGGCCACGGCCTCATCCCTGAGGGATTTGTCGTGCAGGTAAATGTCGAGCTCAAAACCTGTGAGGTCGGTTAGCCCGTTCAGGTATGCCTTCTTTTCTGTAGCATTCATTGCGCCGGCGGCAGCAGCCCTCGACGATTCATCCGCAAGCAACGCCGCTCCTTCGCGCAGCGTCGCCAGCGCAAGGCCGTTGTTGTGCAGCAGATAACGTTCGATCATGGCTTTCCTGAAATAAACATACGCCATTAGAAAATCAGGGCTGGCCGGAGGCCGGTCGCTGTATGCTTCAATACTGCCGCTGAAAAGCGACAGGGCCTTTAACGAATCACCTGAGGCCAGGTATGCCTGCCCGAGCAGGTCGCTGGCCAGGTAGGTGGCCGAGATGTCTCTGGCTGCCGTGAGATAGCCTGTTGCGGCCTGCAGGGCTGCCTCCCTGACACTGGCAGGTTGCCGCTCATCGCCCGAGGTGTTGAGTGCTGAAAGACCGGTCTGCAATATGGGATTATACAGATCCATAAGATCGGCCTCAATATCTTCCTTGAGCTGGTTGTCTGCCCTTTTCAAGGCCTCCTTGTAATCGTAATAGCTTTCGATCAGCGAATTCTGCATTGACGACAGCTTTTCCTTGTCGCCGCTTTCCATGGCCCCGCGGAGGATCTGTATCCTCGATTTGGCCAGATAATAGAACGCCGCCGCGGCAAAATCATCGCTCAGCGCATCGATGTTGGCAAGGGCATCGCCCGAAAGTTCGTAAGCTGACTGGTAATTTCCTGCATGATAAGCCTGTATGGCATCCGATACCATGTTGTTCTGCCCCAGCGCAGTGGTCATGAAGAGGAACGAAAGGAAAATTGTGGCGGTTATTTTTGCTGTTTTCATGGGGTCAGTCATTTTATGGGATCGGTTAACCTAATCTTCATTGTATTCTTCAGGAAAGACCACCGTGCCGTGTATACCTTCGAGGGCCCCTTCTGTGAGCTCAATGGCCATAAATGCCTCATCGGGGGCTTTTAAAGGACAGTAGATCCTCCAGTCGGAGGCCAGTGTAAATCCGAACCGCGGATAGTAATCGGGATGTCCGAGGACGACCACCGACCGATATCCCAGCGCGCGCGCCTCCTTTAGCCCCCTGAGAATGAGCTTGCCTCCGATGCCCCTGCCCTGGTACCTGGGCATCACTGAAAGGGGAGCAAGAGAGAGCGTACGGCGCATGCCTGCCTCCGTTCTTATCTTTACCGGGAAGAAGAGTATATGGCCGATGATCTCCCCTTGGTAGTCGGCCACAAGCGAAAGACCTCCGATGAAGTTTTTATGACGCCTGAGGGCCTCTATAAGCCTGCCTTCGTTGGGCTGCCCGAAAGCCAGGTCGTTCACCCTGCCGATGGCCGCCTCGTCGCCAACACGCTCACTCCTGATGATGATGTCCTGATCCATCGCCTACAGCTTCCTTCCTATGAACCTTATCACATGGGCCAGACCCTGGTGGTGGGGACCTTCGTCGAGCATTACTTCGCCTTCTGAAAGATGGACAACTTCCATATTGCCAAAATCTTTTAGCAGGTCGCTGCCGGTATAAAGGAGATCCTCGCTTCTCGGCCCACCTGTGTCTTTGAGTATCTGGTTTTTGTGGAAAGCCTCCATGATGATCAGCCCGCCTGGCTTCAGCACTTCCGTTATCATTGCATGATATCTCGTCCTGGCTTCCGGCGGCAGATGGAAAAAAATAAGCCCTGCCAGGTCGAAGGTGCCCTTCCCTGTATCCTGACTGAAAATATCGCCAACAAGGTATTCGATCATTGCGCCCTTTTCGTCGGCCAGCCTTAAGGCCTTGCGACGTGCATGGTGGCTTTGGTCGATGGCGACCACCTCCCATCCTTTCAGTGCGGCATATACGGCGTTCCGGCCTTCCCCCTCACCGGGAAGCAGCATCCTGCCTGCCGGCAGGCCTTCGATGCCTGCCTTGAAAAATGCATTGGGTTCCTTCCCGTATGCATAATCCTCACTGGCGTAACGCTGATCCCAGAATGCTTTCATAAATCAGGGGCCGAAATTAATTAATATCTTACTTGCGGATGATGAAGGAACGCGATTTTTGTATTTTTGTTTAAAATCGCCCCTATGAAAAGAGAATATTCCATCGCCATATCGATACTTGGTTTCGTATTGTTGTGCCTGATGATATGGTATTTTTCCAATGTCGTGGTATATGTCATCATCTCGGCGGTGCTCTCCTTCATCGGCCATCCCCTGGTGCGGCTTCTCGACCGGGTCAGGATACGTAAATTCAAATTGCCGCATGCCCTCAATGCCCTGCTGGTGTTGCTGACCATGATCCTGGTCTTTGTCGGCTTCTTCCTTTTCTTCGTGCCTCTGATCTCAAGCCAGGCCA
This sequence comes from uncultured Bacteroidales bacterium, assembly GCA_964536525.1. Lineage (GTDB taxonomy): Bacteria > Bacteroidota > Bacteroidia > Bacteroidales > B18-G4 > B18-G4. Next base: position 3,376 of record CAZHYA010000209.1, read on the forward strand.
ACATCATCTCGCAGATCAACATGCAGGAGATCGTAAGCTATTTCGAGAGGCCCATCACACGGCTGCAGGCTTTTCTACAGGAGTATGATGTCATCGCCCACAACCAGACGATACAAAGCATCCTCGAAACCCAGGTGAAGTCGATGGTGAGCCTCACGGCCTTCTCCGGCATCTTCGGTAATGTGATCAGCGCCACAGGCAGCTTCTTCATGGGCCTCTTTTCGATACTCTTTATCACTTTCTTTTTCCTGAAGGATGAAAGCCTGCTGATCAACTTCATCGTGGTGCTCATCCCTGCAAAGTATGAAGAAAAGGTGAGGCATGCCATGTCGGAGATCCACCGCATGCTCTCCCGCTACTTTGTCGGTTTGCTCACTGAGCTTGTCAGCATGATGACCCTGATCAGCGTGGGCCTGACGATCTTTGGAGTGGAAGGGGCCATCATCATCGGCTTTCTTGGAGGGCTGATGAACATTATCCCTTACCTCGGGCCAATCATCGGGGCAAGCATGGGCGTGGTGCTGGCAGTCACCACCACCCTGAGCATGGGATATTATGATAGCGTACTCATCACATCCGTCGAGGTGATTGCCGTATTCTCAGTTGCCAACCTCCTCGACAACATCATCCTGCAACCCCTGATATATTCCACCAGCGTGAAGGCTCATCCGGTGGAGATCTTCCTGGTCATCCTCATGGCAGGCACTCTTGCCGGGATCCCCGGCATGATCCTGGCGATACCGGGATATACGGTCCTGCGTGTTGTGGCCAGGGAGTTTTTTAACAGATTCAGGCTTGTGAAGAAACTGACCGAAAACATGTAATGCCCGGTATGCACTCATTCTTATCGTCCGTCAGGGACGGGATCTGTTTCCTGGGGACACTTTCATTCATAAAGGTATGGAACTATTTCCTGCTAAGAGGGAGTTATCTGTCCAGCACCATGCTGGGGCGGCCGTACCACCTGGGAATGCCGGTGAGCCTCTCCATGGAGCCTGCCACATCCTGCAACCTTCGCTGTCCCGAATGCCCTTCGGGAGCCGGATCATTAACACGACCGCGGGGGATGATGGCTGCCGGCGAATTCAGGAAGGTGATCGATCAGGCTGCAGACCGGCTGGCATACCTGATGCTGTATTTCCAGGGCGAGCCCATGATGAATCCCGACATATTTGCGATGATCGCACATGCCCGTCAGAAAAATATATATACCACCATGTCTGCCAACGGTCATTTTCTTGACGATGACAATGCACACAAGCTTGTGGCCTCAGGGCTCAACCGGCTGGTGGTCTCCATCGATGGTACCGATCAGGAAACCTACCGGAAATACCGCATTGGCGGCGACCTCGAAAAGGTTAAGGATGGGGTGCGCATGGTCGCCAAATGGAAAAAAGAACTCAAAACGCACCGGCCGCTCCTCGTTATCCAGTTCCTGGTGTTCAGCTTCAACCAGCACCAGGTGCCGGCCATGAGGCAGATGGCCAGGGAACTTGGTGCCGACAGGCTTGTGTTGAAGTCGGCACAGATCTATTCCGATTGGGAGAAAGGCCGGATGAGCCCTGCGGGCAAAAAA
>CAZHYA010000210.1:0-4216 GCA_964536525.1 uncultured Bacteroidales bacterium
GTTTTGGCATAAGCTACGGCTGGGGGTACCCCTACTACGGGTACGGCTGGGGATGGCCCTATTATAGCTGGGGATGGCGCTATCCTTATTACGGATGGGGCTGGGGATGGCCCTACTACGGGTACGGATACGGTTACTGCTGCTACTATAACGGATATTATCCGTCGCCATACTACTACAACAGCTACGATTACAACTCCTATTACTACGGGCCGCGCAACAACAGGGGGATGAACCCTAACGGTACCGGTGCCGCTTCAGGCAGGGAGATGCGCTCCTTCGGAGATAAGTATGAAGATGCGCTGGCTGTTGGACCGGGAACCCGGGTTTCGCAGGGAAGCTCGCCAATTTCACAGGGCGACACCCGCAAATCAGCCGGTTCATCAACTCCGGTCAGGACAGAAAAGCCTGTTGCCCGCACTGAACAACCTTCAAGCAGGATCGAACAGGCCGGGACCAGGACCGAAGCTCCGGCAGCCCGCAGCCCGCAGGAAAGGTTTACACAGGAGACCCGCACAAAAACACCTTCCGAAGCAGGAAAGGTAACGCCAAAGCCTGAAACTGTGCGCCAGGAAACCGGCAGGACACCTGCAGAGCGGTATTCACAGCCCCGCAAGGAAGCCCCTGCTGGAAGGACTGCTGAACCCCGCAAGGAAGCGCCTGCAGAAAGGACTGTTGATCCCCGCCAGGCTGAACCGCGCAGCCAGCAAAGCCAGCAGCGGTATTCACCTGCCGCAAGGTATGAACAGCCTGAACAGCGTTACAGCAAGCCAAGGTCATATGAAGCTCCCGAGCATCGGACCAGTCCTTCTGAAAGGTTCCAGGCACCTGCCAGCAACACACGCACGGACGTAGGCAGGCAAAGCACGCCGAATCAGCGAAGTAACACCATTCAGCAGCCCGACACACGCGTGCGCAGCAGCCAGCCCTCAAATTCACGGACCTACACAGCCCCGTCGAGGACCCAGAGCAAGAGCTACTCACCGCCGACACGATCGAACAGCAGGACATATTCCGCACCCAGCAGGAGCACTTCTTCTCCTTCAAGGTCCAGCGGCAGCTTCTCCGCACCCAGCCGCAGCTCATCGAGCGGATCATCAGGCGGTGGCAGCAGGAGCACGGGCAGCAGCAGTGGCGGAAGCCGCGGTGGCAGAAGGTAAAAGCATGTTTAACTTTAAAGGAAGATAAAAATGAGACAATCCTTAATCGCCATACCCATAGCCTTTCTTATGTCCATAACAGTATCCGGACAGAATGCAGGCGATGCACTCCGCTATTCACAGCACTTCACCGGAGGCACTGCCAGGTTCATGGCTATGGGTGGGGCCTTTGGCGCACTGGGTGCCGATTTTACCGTCTTGAGCACCAACCCGGGCGGACTGGGCCTTTATAGAGGTTCCGAGGTGAATATCACCCCCAGCGTGCATGTGGGCCATAGCAGGTCGACGTATAACGGATCCACAGGCAGTGATTCCCGGACTAATTTTGCCCTTGGCAATGCAGGATATGTGTATACACATCGTCTGAGCAGCAGGGAGAATCAGCCCGGATTCCGGTATTTCCAGTTTGCCATGGGCGTGAACAGGCTTAACGACTTTAACAGGCGCATGGCCATTGAAGGGCCGAATAACAGGAACTCCTTGCTGGACACCTATGTTGAATTTGCCCAGGGGATCGACTACAGGGACATTGAAGAAAACCGGGGAGGCCAGTATGGATTCGACCTCTATCCTGCCTGGTGGACTTACCTGCTCGATATTGACACCATCACGAACAACTATTTTTCGCCCGTTCCCTATGGGGGCACGATGCAGCGCAAGATCGTCGACCAGTGGGGTTCGACCAATGAATGGTCATTCGGCCTCGCAACGAATTACCAGGAAGTACTTTATCTGGGAATGTCGATCAATATCCCCTGGATCAGGTATTTTGAACGCGCAACATACAGTGAAACAGACATCGCCGATACGATCTATGATTTCAATCATTTTAACATCTACGACAGGCTGGAGACCCGAGGGTCGGGTTTTAACATGAAATTCGGATTCATTGTCAGGCCTGTTGATTTTATCAGGATCGGCGGGGCCGTGCATACCCCGTCGTGGTATACCATGCGTGATTACTATGACCGCAATATGGAATCCTACTTCGACAATGGCGACCACTATTCGCAGGAATCGCCATTCGGCGAATACCGCTATAAGCTTACCACCCCCATGAGGTTACAGGGAAGCCTGGCATTTATCTTTGGAAAGTTCGGACTCATTAGCGGCGAATATGAATACGTGGATTATTCGGTTGCAAAGTTCCGTTCAGACAGCTATGGTTTCTTCGACGAAAACAACGACATCAGTAACGGGTATACCCAGGGTCACAACCTGAAGTTCGGAACAGAATGGCGCACCGGCCCCTTTAGCTTCCGCGGTGGCTATGCTTATTATAGCAGCCCATTCCGCGACGGGATAAATGACGGGAGCCGGACAGCCTGGTCGGGCGGGCTGGGGTTCAGGGAAAAGTCCTTTTACCTTGATGTTGCATATGTCTTTTCGAGGTCGACAGAAGACTACTATCTCTATGGCACCGAAAACATTGCGGTGAATCCTGTTGAGAATGAACTTAAGGATCATCGTTTCCTGGTGACGCTGGGAACAAGGTTTTAATAAAAAAATCATAACTTTCTTTCACCGCCATCCGTATAAGATGGCGGTTTTTATATTTTACCACTGTATTTATCTTTCTTTTTCAAGTTACATGACGAAAAAGCAGCTCATTGAGATCATTTGTGTTATTGCCGGCATCACGCTGGCGATCAAGGCAATTGACTATCTGCAATTCTTTATAACCGGGCTATTCCAACTTGTAGAGGTGCAGGGTTATACGGAGTTTTACTATTTCTTCATCTATCTGACCACCATCATATTATATATGGGCGCATCGGTCATTTTTATTACAAAGGCGAGTAGCATCTCAGGCCAAATAGCAAAATGGCTTGATCCTTCCGACATATTGATCGACTTTGATTCTCCTGCCGTACTGGAATATGCCCTGATCATTATTGGCGGCATTACGCTCATTACGGGTTTATCGAACTTTCTGACGAGTATTATCCGGTCGGTGACCATGGAGGGAGAACTTACCATCAGCGGCAATATGATATGGTTGAACGGACTGATCAAGATATTGATCGGACTGGTGGTCATCATTAAGGCAAAAGCCCTGAGCCGTCTCGTCAGGTAAGATCCTACCCCGGCCCTATTCCCTGTTGCCGGTTTTATCGCGTAACCTGTTCAGCCCTGCCCTGGCTTTCTGGCCGAGGCTGTTACGATATTCCGTATTGGGCATCTTCAGGCATTTACGGTAGTAGGCTTCGGCCTCTGCGAACCTGCCCTGGCTTTCACATATGGTACCCGCCTGTAAGGCTGCATTGGCAGCAAAATAGTATTGTTCATCGCTTCCAGTCGAGATTACGAGATCATAATAGTCCAGTGCTGCGGCATGATCGTTCATCGCATGACGGATACGTCCAAGACGGTATGGAAATTCTATTTCATCACGTCTGCCATCCGGGTGGCATCCGGGGTTTAACAATGTTTGCTCCGCCCGCTCGTAATAACCGCCATCAAAGAGCAGCCGGGCCCTAAGGAGACATATGTTCGGGATTGTAGCGCTTGTCGCCTCCGAATAGGCAAGCTTGTCGGCATCGGTAGATTTGTCGCCATATCTCAAAGCCTTCGCCATGTTTTCATGGTATTTCCCTGTTTGTCCCTGCAGCAGCCAGTGCCAGGCCAGCTTCTGGTACGCAGCCTTCACATAGTTGGTTCCCCTGGTATTGGTTACGAAGCGAAGCAGGTAAATGGAGGCATCCGGGTCAAGCCTGTTCAGCTTAGCCTGTCCGGCAAGGTAATCAAGATAATAAAAAGGGTGATATTCATTTCCTGCCGGACGGTGAACCAGCATTTCAATAGCCTCATCGTTACGGGCCGTCTGCATAAGTATCCTGGCTTTTGAAAAAAACAACAGCAGGTTATCGCCGTCAATATTAAGGTAATAAGGCAGAAGCTCGAGCGACCTTGCTTTGTCGGGCTGCAGGTTAAGATCGATATAAGTTAGAAAAAACAATGCCTCATCCCGTGTGAACGGGAAGTCATCATCCACTGTATTTTCCAGCACTTCAAGCAATTCCTGCCGGCCCTGCTCCACCGCACCCCCCATGGAA
>CAZHYA010000210.1:4226-4932 GCA_964536525.1 uncultured Bacteroidales bacterium
AGGCCTGCGACCCAACGGAAATTATCGGGGATGCTACCGATGAGCGCATGTAAAAGTCCGAGACCGACCTTGTCGGGCAGGAAACCGGGATACTCAGCGCTGTTTTCGGCCAAAAGAAAATAGGATTTCCTGATCTCAAGGGCTGCGTTGAAATACCTGCCAAACTTGAGTTGTGCAAAGGCCCGCTGGAGGCTCATCCTGGCGATGAGGGAGCGATACCAGGGGCTATCCTTATCGCCTTCCTGAAGCTGCATCAGCTTCTCCTGGTAAGAGTCGCGGAGGCTGTCGAAACCGGCCCTGTCGTCATCTATGCTCAAAACAAGGAAGTCGATATAGCCTTCGAGTGCAACAGGAATAAGGTTCGCAGGATTGTCATGCCTTTCGGCCTGAAGCATTGCCCTGGCCTGGTCGAAGCGCATGGCATTGATATGCTCATGGGCCTGAAGGCAACCTTCAGTATAGGTATACTGCCCCCTTGCCAGAAGGCCAGCTAAAATCATCAACGACCAGGCAATCCACTTCATTTGCAGAAAAATACAATGGATAAACATACATAAAAAAGGGGTGCCGGCACACGCCAACACCCCTGAAAATTATATTCAAACGCTTATTCCGATTTGTCTACGGCCTCGGCAATGCCATCATCCACGAGGATACGTCCGCAATATTCGCAAACGAGGCTCTCCTTGTGCATCCTGATGTCGAG